>DAOUFH010000308.1:0-5060 GCA_034429955.1 Dehalococcoidales bacterium | reverse complement strand
GATATAGCCCTGCAGGGCGGCGCCGATATCGCTTTTCTTGTCGATCTGTTTGCTCAATTCTTCACGGGTCAGCATATAATAAGCCCTTTTGCCGTCATGGCCTTCCTGCACGCTGTTAACATGGCTGCGGTGCGCCAGCCCGGCCAGTTTGATGCCCTTGATGTCTTGCAGTTCTGTATCAGGGAAGTTAACGTTTAGCAGTGCTGTAGCCGGTAGACGGGCGGTCTGTACGCGTCCGACCAGCAGTCTGATAAAGCGGGCCACCTCTTTAAGGTAGTCTGTTTTCCAGCGGTCATGGCTGCAGGATATAGAAATCGCCGGAAAGCCTCTTAAATAGGCCGCCAGGGCAGCTCCCACCGTTCCCGATATCAGAACATCCTCCCCCAGGTTCGTACCCTGGTTTATGCCCGAAACCACCAGGTCTATTTTACCGGCCAGCTTGCCCAATCCGACAATTACGCTATCGGAGGGCGTGCCTTCCACAGAAAAAGCCTGTACTCCCTCGATCAACGGTACTATTTTCTGTACCCTCAGTGGTTTACGCAGACTGACCGCAGTGCCGACCGCACTTTGTTCCCGGTCGGGAGCTGCGATTATAACTTCCGCAATACTGCTCAGTTCTTTTGCCAGTGCCCAGATTCCCTCGGCATATATCCCGTCGTCATTCGATATCAGTATTCTCATAACCTCAGTTTAACATGACGGTAGTGGACTTAACAGTGTTTTTCCAACATAGTTCCACCGGGTTGTGATATGCATAAGGCAGTGTGTACCGAGGCTGAAAAGGAGGCTGCGCCGTTAAATTGCCCTTTTGCCGGGCTACTGTAAGGTGACCACGTTGGTGAAGCTGCCGGGGGTGCCTGTTTCAATCGTAAGACCGGGTGTTTGAGCGTGCTTCAGTTCCAGGACGAAGCGTGAGTTGGTGGAAAGGTCCGGATTGAGGGCATCGATTAAATTGCCTCCGTCCTGTCCCTCTGCAGCGCTGCCCACGGTAATCTGGAATAGTTCACCGCCCTCCAGAATGTAATCTCCATCACCGCAGCTCAACAGGTTCACTGTCCAGAACAGGTTTTCTACTCGCTGGTTGGCATCTGTATAAGAGATGACGATACGGTTTTGACTATCCGGAGCGGCCAGGCCGTTATTATCCGGATTGGCTGCCGGCGGCGTGAAGTCTATTTCTCCGCTGCTCAGAACCAGCCCAACCGTAAAGGTGATTTGTCCCAATGTGCCGTGGGCCCCGGTGATCGAGGCCTTGCCGTATAAGTCGCTGCGCAGCATGAAAGTCCCCTCCAGGCTGGAAATAGTCTGGTCTACAGCTTCTTCAGTCTGATTTGATAATCCGGTGCCGCTGGAAATAACCATGGTAGCCACTGAACCGGCTGCTATGATCGAAGCAGTCATACCGATTGCCATTTGAATAGCAGTAAAACCGGCTCGGCCTTTGGCGGAGCTAATTATAAGAGTCTTTAGTTTGTGTATAAAACCGGGCATGCTTTTCCTCGCCTGGCGATTTATTGCATTCTAACAAAGGCGGGTAAAAGGTCAGTAAATAAATTAGCAGTCTGGTTAAATTAAGGTTACAATAGGGTGACAACCGGGTTAATTACGGTGAAAAGGGGTAGCAACCCCGGTACTTTCGGGTGATTGAAATTGCTGCCGGCAGGTCTGTTTTGAGCTTGAAAAAGTTTTAGCCGGTCAACCGGGACTGCAATTATTTCCGTTAATAACCTGTTCGATAGTGGTTTTTCTTTCCTTTTTATAGTTTTCCTGTTAACATGTTTATGATTATTTTTGAGAAAGAGATGGCGATGAAAAGGATTGTCATAAAGTCGGTTTGTCTGCTTTTGCTCGCTGTGCTGCTGGTGTCCGGATGCAAAAAAGTCAGCAGTTCTATTAACGGCTCAGGTAAATTGATCGACCAGGAACTGGATATCGCCGATTTCACCAACATTACCGCCACGGGCGTTTATAATTTGACCATCGTCCAGTCTGCGGAATACCAGGTTACGGTAACCCTGGATGATAATCTGTTCGGCCGGCTGATAATCAGCAAGGAACGCAAGTCCCTGAAACTGGACATCGAAGCTCCGGCCACCTTTTTTCCCACTAACCTCAAAGTAAGCATCTCAATGCCGGTCCTGCAAGGTTTGAACCTTTCGGGCGGCGCTAAAGCTACTATCGCCGGGTTTGTCACCCCCGAAGAAGACTTTACGCTCTTTATGGAGGACAGGGGCACGCTGGAAGGCTACCTGGAGGTTAAAAATATCAACATTAATATGACCGACAATACCAAAGCTACCCTGGAGGGAAATGCCTTTGAGCTTGACCTGCAGGGCTTTAGCGGCAGCGAACTGGATATGATCAAGGTCGCTTTGACCAGGGCCAAGGTCAAACTGGATGCCTCCCAGGCCACCATTAATGTCAAAGGCCAGCTGGATGTCGACCTCAAGAATAAGTCCAGTCTTTATTTTTCCGGCCGCCCGGTCTTCAACAATACCTCTGTTACCGGCGGTTCGACTATGACGATGATTCAGCCTACACAATAACCGGGGGATTGTTTAAAGTGCTAAATATCGATTCTTCTGTACTGGTGCTGATTGATATCCAGGGCAAGCTGTTAAACGTGATGTCTGAAAAAGAGGCCCTGCTGGGGAACGCTCAAAAGCTGGTCAAAGGACTGCAGGTACTGGGTGTGCCTATAATAGTGACCGAACAGAATCCCGGCGGGCTGGGGCCTACTCAGCCGGATCTGGCCCGGTTGCTGGCTTCTCAGCCGGCTCTGCCTAAAATGTGTTTTAGCTGCAACCGGGATCAGGGTTTCGCGGCCAGCCTGGCCGTTTTAAACCGGCTGCAGGTTCTGATTTGTGGTATCGAAGCTCATATCTGTGTCTACCAGACCGCTGTGGAATTGCAGGCGGCGGGTTATGAGGTACAGGTGGTAGCCGATGTAGTCTCCTCACGTTCACCCGTAAACCGGGAGGTAGCTCTGACCCGTATGCAATCCGCAGGTGTTAAACTGACCACCGTAGAAATGCTCCTTTTCGAATTGCTGAAAAGTGCTGAACACCCTGCGTTTAAAGAGATTTCGAGGATTATTAAATAGGCAAATCGTCCTATAGCAAAACCGGTTTGATATGGATACTGGCCGTGCTCATCCTGATGGTGATTGCGGATGGGGTACTGACTAATTTGCTAATTATGCACGGCATCGCCAGCGAAGCCAACCCCTTCCTGGTTGGAATCGCCGGTGATAAGGGCCTGATAATTATCAAAGTTATCGGTGTAGCCCTGGTAGCCTTCATACTCTGGGATATCTACCGCCGCTCGCCCCGCTTATCCTTCTGGACGTCTGCGATTTTTTTACTGGTTTACAGCGGTATTGTGGCCTGGAACCTGCATTTACTTTTAAGAGGTCTGGCGCTCGGCGTCTGATAGACCTCCCTTTATTGTGCCGGCCGGGATTTTTTAACGATTTTGTATATTTCAAACCAGGCTACACTCAAAACTGCGGCTCCCAGTCCCAGCCCGATTTGTCCTGCATTTAAGGTGCTGAAGGAAAACAGGTCTCTCAGTAAAGGTACGCTCAATATCAAGGCCAGAAAGACTACCGCTCCGACTAGAATCCAGTTCAAAGCCCTGTTCCTGTATCGGATGGTGGCAGCCACGGATTGAGTCCATGACCGGTTGACTACAATCAGCATCAGGTTCGATAGAATCAGCGTCAGGTAGGTCAAGGCGCTCAATTCGGCCGCTTCCAGCTTCCAAAAGGTGCAGGAAAGCCAGTATATGGCGAAGGTGACCAGCAGCACTATCAAGCCCTGTATTAAGCTTATTCCCAGTACCGTGCGGTTAAAAAGCGGCTGCCGGGGGTCGCGGGGCGGTCTGAGCATAACGTCCTTTTCAGCTCGCTCCGCTTCGAAAACCAGTGTACAGGCCGGGTCGATGATTAATTCCAGAAAGACAATATGCACCGGGAACAGCACCAGCGGCTGGTTGAGCAGTACCGGCAGAAAAGAGATGCCTACGATGGGTATATGGACGGCCAGAATATAGGCCATGGCTTTGCGCAGGTTATCGAAAATGCGGCGTCCCAGCCGGTTGGCTTTGACAATGGAAGAAAAATCATCATTCAGGAGCACCAGAGAGGCCGCTTCTCTGGCTACGTCGGTTCCGCGTTCGCCCATAGCTACCCCGATGTTGGCCGATTTCAGGGCCGGAGCGTCGTTGACACCGTCTCCCGTCATGGCTACAATCTCGCCGTTGGCTTTCAGGGCGTTGACTATTCTCAACTTGTGTTCCGGCATCACTCTGGCGAAAACACTGACGGCTTGGATTTTCTTTCGCAGTTCGGCATCATCCATTTTATCTATATCAGGCCCGCTGATATAATTTTCTGCGGGTGTCAGTCCTATCTGCCTGGCGATCGCCAGCGCCGTGGCCGGGTAGTCTCCGGTAATCATGGCTACCCTGATTCCGGCAGCATGGCATTCTTTAATCGCTTCCGGTACTGTGGGCCTGACGGGGTCGGCCAGTCCGACCAGTCCGATGAATTCGAAGTTAAAATCATGCTGCTTTTCAGGTAATTCCGCCTGTTTGAAATGTGCTTTAGCCACGCCCAGTACCCGCAGTCCGGCGTCAGCCATAGCCGAGACCTTTGCGGACAATTCTGCCAGTTGGGCTTGGGTAAAGTGACACAGGTCAGCCACCGCCTCCGGCGCTCCCTTGGAGGCGATTACATACTCTGTACCGGCAGGTGATTTCCAGGCGTGCGAAAGCGCCAGCAATTGACTGGTCAGGTTATAATCGCCCACCAGGTCCCAATCGGCATGCAGGTGTTCGGTCTGGCTGAGATATTGCCTGCCCAGTGCTTTAAAGGCTTTTTCCATGGGGTCGGTGTCTTTTATTTCACTGGCCAGAATGCTGTATTCGATTAATTCATGGAAGGTTTCAGGCAAGGTTGCGACCTTACCGCCGGATAGATCCAGGAATTGTCCTTTAGCATAAGTCATAGCCACAGACATCCGGTTAATGGTCAGAGTGCCGGTTTTATCTACACA
>DAOUFH010000307.1:0-11040 GCA_034429955.1 Dehalococcoidales bacterium | reverse complement strand
GGGGCTTCAGCTGCTTTATCGGTAATATCAAGGATAAAGTTATCGAGCGGGTAGTCAAAGATGCTCCTCATCTGGTAATCCTGGAACTGGACGGGCTGGCATCGCAGTCTGTCCTGCAAGACCTCACCTCTGGCGCTAAAATTATCCGTAAAGTGCCTGTCCTGGCACTGGTTACTCTGGACTCCCTGACCCAGAGCAACCAGTTCTTAAGTGCGGACGATTTTCTGGTCAGACCTTACGACCAGCGGGAACTGGTTGCCCGGGCCGGACATCTGACTCAAAAGAACCAGAGCCGCGATGAGATGCTGGTCTGCGGCGACCTGGAAATCAACCTGGCGGACTGCGAAGTCCGGGTGGGCGGCAAAATCGTTGAGCTGACCTATAAAGAATACGAGCTTTTAAAATTCCTGGCCGGAGACCGGGGGCGGGTCTTCTCCCGCGAGACTCTGCTCAATAAAGTCTGGGGTTACGACTACTTCGGCGGTGACCGCACTGTGGATGTGCATGTCAGACGCTTGAGAAGCAAAATCGAGCTTTCGGATAAAGTTTATATCGAGACTGTCCGCAACATCGGCTACCGTTTCACCCGCGATAACTAACAGCGGCCGGCTGCGGCTTCCGGTATTGCACAAGATAGCCGGATACAAGTTTTCCTCTTTTAAAACAAATAACCCTCCTCTAAGCCATTTGCACATATTTCTCCACTACGTTAACATGAAATTAAGGATGTGAAATGGAAGGATTACTATTCGGTACCGGCGGTATACCGCACAGCACAACCAAACCGGCCAACCTTCTGAACGGACTCAAGCGTCTGGCAGAACTGGGTCTGGGTGTGACGGAAATGGAGTTCGTCTATGGAGTCCGCATGTCCGAGACAGAGGCCTCCCAGGTAGCCTCGACTGCCCAGAAATATAAAATCAAACTGACCGCCCACGCTCCCTATTATATCAATCTGAACGCTCATGAGAACGAAAAGCTGGTCGCCAGCCAGGAAAGGCTGCTGCAAACCGCCCGGGTGGCTTCTTTATGCGGAGCTAACAGCGTAGCCTTTCATACCGCCTTCTATCTGAAAGACGACCCCCAGATAGTCTACGCTAGAATAAAAAAACTGATGGTCGGTATGGTAGCCGACCTTAAAAAACAAAACCGCTATTTGTGGCTGAGACCTGAACTGATGGGCAAACGCAGCCAGTTCGGCAGCCTGGAAGAGCTTCTAAACCTGTGCAGCGAAGTGGAGGGAATAGCTCCCTGTATCGATTTCGCCCATCTGCACGCCCGCACCGGTAAATATAACTCTTACTATGAATTCAAATCTGTGCTGAACCAGATGGAGAAACGCCTGGGCAGGACAGCCCTGGACAACCTGCACATCCACCTGTCAGGCATCAAATACAGCGCTGCGGGGGAACTTAATCACCTGAACGTGCAGGAGTCCGACCTGAAATACACTGAACTGCTGCAGGCCCTGAAAGAGTACGATGTCAAAGGGGTGGTCATCTGCGAAAGTCCCAATCTGGAAGAGGATGCCCTGCACCTGCAGGAAACCTACCACAAAGTTTAGGGCTGGTTTCAATCCATTTCTCCGGCAATCAACGTCTGCGATTAAACTTGTCCGATACCAGACTAAAAGGTTATAATTGTTAAAGGAATAGTAATTATTAAACTAAAACGGTTACATTAATCAGGGAGGATGAGTTATGGCTAAAGTAATTAGAACAATCCCCGAACCCAATAAATCAATAAATGTAGTCAATGAATGCGATGTTCTGGTAGTCGGCGGAGGTCCCGGAGGAATCGGAGCCGCGGTTTCAGCCGCCCGCAACGGAGCAAAAACCGTACTGGTGGAAAGATACGGCTATTTGGGCGGTATGGGCACCGGCGGTCTGGTAACCATTATCCCCTGCTTATCAGACTTCTCCGGCACCATGCAAATCGGCGGTATCAATCAGGAATGGATAGAGAGACTGGAGCCCAGAGAGGCCGTCACCTATCCCCCCAAAGAAATCTGGGGTTCCACCGATAAACGCCTGACCTCTTACTGGAACGACCGTTCCTTCTTCACCGTACGCGAAGGACACATTGTCTATGCGGCCTTGATCGATGCCGAAATTTCAAAATGTATTTTGAACGATATGATCAAAGAGGCCGGAATCAAGACCTACCTGCATTCCTGGGGCACCATGCCGATCATGGACGGCAACAAAGCCACCGGCGTGGTCTTTGAAAGCAAGTCCGGACGCCAGGCGATCATGGCTAAAGTGGTCATCGACTCCACCGGCGACGGTGATTTGCTGCCCTTCACTCCCGCCCAATTCGATACCGATATCGATCCCAAAATCAGAATCGCCAATCTCTCACTGTGCTACTGGATTGATAACGTCAATTACATGAAAGTGGATGATTTCCGCAAGACCCATCCCAATAAATGGGCCGAATTGATGCGCGAGCTGATGCTGAAAGGCGGCCATCCCGGTTTCATGAGAAGCAACCTCAAAGGCCAGGAAAATATTGTCTGGGTGCATCCGCGTTATGCCAACTCCAGCCAGACCGATGTTGAAGAACTGAGCAGAGTTGAAATGCTGGGCCGTGAAAAGATGCTGCTGAGCTTCGATTACTTCAAGAAGCATATTCCCGGATTCGAGGACAGCTTTATCGTTTTGTCCTGCCCCCAGTTGGGGACCCGCGGCGCCCGCCGGGTACACGGCGACTATATGCTGACTTCCAAAGACCTGGTTAATAATGAACCTTTCGAAGATACTATCGCCATCTTCCCCGATCTGGACAGAGGTGAGACTTCATTGAACCATCCCAATACTTTCATCCCCTATCGCACTCTCCTGCCCAAGGGCGTGGAGAATTTAATGATCGGCTGCCGGGCTTTCTCTTCCGACCAGGAAGCCAATAATTTCTTTAACCTGATTCCGCACTGCGTAGCCTTTGGTGAAGCCTGCGGTACTGCGGCGGCGTTGTCGGTCAAACAGGGCTGCACACCACGGCAACTGCCCTTTGCCGATTTACGCAAACAACTCATCGCCCAGAACGTGCCGCTGCCGGGAGCCTATCCGGCCAAATATGCCCGCAAGAGCAACGGACCGGTACCGGTCTTCGAGGCGCCTTCCTTCGGCGGTCCAGTTAAAGCCGAGCATTAAACCTGCAGTTATAGTAACCGAAAGGTCTCACCTTTTCGGTGAGACCTTTTTAATATCAAAGCTGTCAGTTGAACAAGGAGACTGCAATTGAAAAGACGTGTTGTGATTACCGGGATGGGCGCAGTGACGCCTATCGGACTGACTACCGCAGAGTACTGGCAAGGTCTGATTTCAGGTAAGAATGGAGTCGGGCCCATTACGCTTTTCGATGCTTCCGCTTACCCTGTCAAGCTGGCAGCCGAAGTAAAAGGCTTCGAGGCTGAAAAATATCTGCCTTTAAAAAGAATCGACCGCACTTCAAGGGTCACTCACATGGGCCTGGCGGCAGCCA
The DNA here is from genome assembly GCA_034429955.1 of Dehalococcoidales bacterium. Taxonomy (GTDB): domain Bacteria; phylum Chloroflexota; class Dehalococcoidia; order Dehalococcoidales; family UBA3254; genus DATIKD01. Next base: position 7,557 of record DAOUFH010000307.1, on the reverse strand, counting down.
AAATGGCAGTTGAATCCGCCGGTCTGGAAATAGAAAAAGAGCATCCCTCCGATATCGGCACGATCATCGCTACCAGCGGCATGCTTTCGGTGCTGGTAGACGGCGCAGAGAATATCAAAAACAAGCCCAGCCGGATCGACCCTCTGATCATCACCAAAATCGCCCCCAGCATGGTGCCGGCGCAGATCGGCCTGGAACTTAAAGTCAAAGGCCCCAATACCAGCCTTAACAGTGCCTGCGCTTCAGGCAGCGATGCCATCGGTATAGCCTATAGTCATATCCTACTGGGACATTGCGAGGCGATGGTGGCAGGCGGCACCGAGGCCGGAGTCAATAACGTAGCCATCGCTTCCACCGCCAGAGTGGGAGCCTTGACCCGCAATCCCGACCCCGGCACGGCTTCCCGGCCTTTCGACCTCAACCGTTCGGGCTTTGTGACAGGCGAAGGGGCCGGCCTGCTGGTACTGGAGTCGCTGGAACATGCCCAAAAACGGGGAGCAACCATCCTGGCCGAAATCATCGGCGCAGGCTGGTCTTTTGATGCTTTCAATGATACCGCACCTGACCCCGAACAGGAAGCGGTGGCGATAGGCAAGGCCCTTAAAGAGGCCGGGCTCAGTCCGGAACAGATAGATTATGTCAATGCTCACGGTACCAGCACACAGATGAACGATGCCACAGAGACCCAAGCCATCAAGATGGCGCTGGGTGAACGGGCTTATAAAATACCTATCAGCTCAAACAAAAGCATGATAGGCCATCTGGCGGCGGCCGCAGGAGCAGTCGAAGCGATAGCCTGTATAGAAACAATCCGGCACGGCATAATACCGCCGACCATCAACTATGAGACCCCCGACCCGGCCTGCGACCTGGACTATGTGCCGAACAAAGCGCGCGAAGCCAGAGTGGAGGTCTGTCTTTCCAACTCTTTCGGCATGGGCGGACAAAACTGCAGCCTGATTTTCAAACGCTATACACAATAAGCTGCCGGCAAGCGGGATTATATAGCTTGAACAAAAAGGGCGGCCCAGGGGCCGCCCTTTTTAGTGCTCACTGATATATTCAGCTAGTTGATATTTTCCAGGTTGGAAGCCCCGCTTATCTCTATTTTGTTGAAATCCGGATGGCCCACGTACTTCAACCGGGAAGCTCCGCTGATATTCAGATCCAGCTCGCCATCAGTACGTATTACCAGTTGGCTGGCCCCGCTGACCTGCACATCGGCGCTGTCCAGAGTCATATCCCGGTTATCGACATTGCTGGCGCCGGAGACTTCTATATCGGTAGCGGCAGCACTGCCTTCCAGTTCACAACGGCTGGCCCCTGAAACGGTCAGATCGGCATCCCGGGCTTTCAGATACCCGTGGATCTGGCTGGCACCGGAGATATTAACCCGGGCTTTACCGCCGATCAGTTCGATATCCATCTGGCTGGCACCGGAGACGTTGACACGAATATCTTCAGTCGATTCGAAACCGCTGACACTGCCGTGAGAGGCACCGGAGATATCCACCGCTTTCAAGACCGGCATTTTGACAGTGACTTCGGCATCGGTATTGCTATAGGAACCAGGCTTGAACTTAACAAAAAGATTGCTGCCGCTTTTATAAACATCCAGATAGGGAATCAGATTTTCATGGGTAGAGACGACTACTGAATAGTCCAGGGACTGAACGATTTTATAGCGGAAATTACTGGCAACATAGACTCCCGTAAAATCTTTAATATCATAAGATTCATCCCGGACCGCTCCGACCCCGACACTGGAATGGAAATTATAGACGCAACCGGTCAGAGCCAGCACGGCCAGCAAGCTGATAGATAAAAGCGCAATCAGTAATGTTTTCATGGTGTTCTCCTTTTCCATTATATTTCAAGTTTAAAGACACAGGCAGGAGAATACGCCCTGCCTGAGGCGGGAATACAATTGGTAGAGCAGCCAGTTTTAACCTGGTCGAAAGTACAGGACTAACTAAAAAGAGGCAACTCAGAGACTATTTGCAGAGCGGTTGGCGCCTGGGGTAAGCTTATGGCATGATACAGATTACTCCCCAAATAACCCTGGATGAGAGTGAAATCCGCCTGGAATTCATGCGTTCATCCGGACCGGGCGGACAAAACGTGAACAAAGTCTCCAGTGCAGTGGAATTACGCTTCGACGCAGCCAATTCAGCAGCTCTGCCTGAAGAGGTACGTACCCGTCTTCTGAAGCTGGCCAAGGGCCAGTTGACCGAACAGGGAGAACTGATAATCAAGGCCCAGCGTTTTCGTACGCAACTGGCTAACCGTAACGATGCGCTGCAAAGATTGACAGACTTAATCCGGCAGGCTGCCAGAAGACCGGCAGTACGCCAACCCACCAGACCCACCGCAGCCTCCAAAGAGCGCCGTCTGGAAATAAAACGCCGGCGTTCAGGCACCAAGCGGCTAAGGGGTAAAATAACGGATATCGAAGGGGACTAAAAGCCCCATCCGAAGGTCGGACTTTTCAAAGCAGAATCTGTTTGCGTATCGGGTATTTCGGATTCTGGCCTCAATCAGGCTGCTATCCCAGCAGACTGGCGATATCAATCTGGCTGAGCCAGGGATTTTTAGCGTTATTCATGGTCACAAAAGTCTGAGTCCTTTTGATGCCGGGCAGGCCGGCTACTTTTTGACGCATGAACTGGTCCAGTTCGGCGGCATCCCTGAAAAGCAAAAAGGCGATCAAATCAAAGGAACCGGTGCAGGTTACCAGAAAATAGACATTCGGACTGTCATGGAGGATAGCTTCGACCCTGGTCAGCTGGTCGATGGCCACTTCAAAACCTACGATACAGCTGAAATCGAAACCCAGTTTGACGGGATCCACCACAGCTTTAATTGCAATAACCTCTTTTTTCAACTGAGCTGCAACGCGGTTGCGCACAGTACCCTCGGAAGTGGACAGCTTTTTAGCCAGGCTTAAAAAGCTCTGCCGGGCATCCGACTGCAATTCATGGACGATTTTCTGGTCCAGTTCATCCATAACCGTAGTTTTATTCTTTTTATTGTGCTGCATCTCAGTCCTCTTTAAAAAACAGGGGCAGCCTTAAGGCTGCCCCTGTTTAAAATACTAACGATAAACGCCGTATTCATGGGTGAAATCAATCATGGCTTTGAGATTCTCAGCTTTGACCTCGTCGGTCGAACTGCGCGGTGAAAGGATGAAGCCGCCGTCTTTACCCACGACATCGATAAGCTTCTTGCAGTATTCTTTAACATCATCCACAGTACCGACCTGCAGGATGGTAGAAGGCACATTGCCTTCCAGACAGACATGGTCTTTCAGTATCTCTTTGGCTTTGAAGATATCGCTGGCATCGATTCTGGCCAGCATCTTGCCTTTGGGGAAGTCCAGCAGATATTCCATACGGGTATTGAAGGTGCCTTCGAAGAAGACACAGGGAGTCATGCCCTTTTCGATAAGACCGTGAATCAGCTTCCTGAAGGTGGGCCAGTAGAAAGTATCGAACATCTTCTTGGAGAGGAAATCGTCCGAACCGCGGGTGACGGTCATGAAAACTCTTCTCTGGCCCAGAGGGCTGGGTTCCGGAACGGGTCTGGCCAGAGTAATCTCCAGGATTTTTTCAGCCGCGGCGATAACTTTATCAGGTTTGCGGTACATATCCATCATGCAGCCGGTCATCCCCCGTAAGGAATGGGAAATCAAATCATAGGGCGGCATGGAAACACCCTGGAAATACTGCGGGAAACCCATGTCTTCGAGTAATTTATTGAACTTTTTGATTTTGCGGTCGTTCCTGCGAATTTCACGGCCGGTCTTGAGCAGGGTCTCAATGGCTTTAGCGGTCTTCGGCTCACTGAAAGCGCGGGTCATAATCTCCAGCCCCATCAGTCCGTGCAGATAGTTGAGTTTGGGCAAATCAGCCAGACCTTCCAGATTGTTGCTGAGACGGGAAAGATGGATACGGAACAGGTAATCGGAAGGGTCTTCCATAAAGGCATCGTATTCATCGGCCTTCATGGCATCGGTTTCAATCGACTGATGACCGTGGTTGGGGTCGGAGCCGCCGCCCGGCCAGAGCAGCATTTTGGGCTGCAATATCTCCCAGGCTTTGCCGGGGAAATAGCCCTGCTGAAAAATCATATCGGCAGGATAGTCAGGCATAACTTGTTTATAGGCGTCATACCAGGCCTCGAAATTATAAAACGCCGAGGAACAGGGAATACCGGCTACCTTGGCCGGGAAATAGCCTATAGGGCAGGCGATCGGCACACGGTCCGGTATCCTCAATTCTATCGCATCGACTATCCTTTTTTCTCTTTCGTAACGCAACTGTTTAGCGGACTTCGCTTTTTCGGCTTGTGTGTTCATCAACCAAAACTCCTTTTAATATAAGTTACCGAGTACAGATACTATTTTCGCAGTAAACGGCCGGAATTTCAAAAAATAACCTTATAAGAAATAAAAACCTTAAGGAATTCTCTAAAACAAGGCTGAATACAGAGATTACTTATTCTTAAGTACAAATTAAAGCATTGGTGACTTTTCAGACCTCGCTGATTAGAATGTAATTACAAACGGAAAGAGCTATCGAGGGTTAACAGGGAGGGTCGCTTATGGAAGAGCGGAAATTAGGCCGAACAGGGCATAACTGCAGTATTTTAACACTGGGCGGTTTTGCTTTTTCTGAATGCAGCCAGCATGAGGCCGACCGCGGTATCGCAATGGCGCTGGAAGCGGGTATCAAACAGGTCGACGTTTCTCCCATCTACGGCCGGGCTGAAAGCCGGCTGGGCTCCTGGTTCAAACGACACGGCAACCCCTTCTTCTTGAGTTGTAAGACCGCCGAACGCACTAAAAGAGGAGCCGCAGAGGGACTCCGGCGCTCACTGGAAACACTACAGGTCGAGCGCTTCGATATTTATCAATTTCACATGGTAGACAACCAGGGGGAACTGGACACCATCCTGGGGCCGGACGGGGCACTGGAGGCCGTCCTGGAAGCTCAGAGAGCGGGCCTGGTGCGCTTCATCGGTATCACCGGACACCATCCGCCCCTGCATCTGCAAGCAATTCAGCGTTTTAACTTCGACAGCGTGATGTTCCCCTTGAACAGGGTGCATGCCGCCGGATTCGCCGGCTGGAACGACTGGCGGGAACTGCTCAAGACCGCACAGACCAGAGGCACAGCGGTCTATGCCATTAAAGTGGCAGCCAAAAGGTTGTGGGAGGACGAGTCCAGGCCGCGCTACAATACCTGGTATGAACCTTTCGACGACCCCGAGGAAATCCGCAAGAGCCTGTGGTACACTTTGAGCCAGCCCATTTCGACAGCCGTAACGCCCGGTGAGCTGAAATTATTGCCCTATTTGATAAAGGCCGCCAATGAGTTCAAACCGCTCAGCCGGACGGAACAGGCGCGCTACGTTAAGGAGGTTGCCCAATATCCGCCGCTGCATGCAGCCTTTATGGATTGACCGGTCCGGTGAATTATTTCAGATTAAAGGCAGGTATTTCAAGATGAAAAAGCTAATCGGCAGCCGTGAACTGCTCCTGGTTCAGGGCGATATCACTCAACAGCAGGCGGATGCCATCGTCAACGCCGCCAATTCCGGTTTGATGGGCGGAGGGGGAGTGGACGGGGCTATCCATCGGGCAGGCGGCCCCCGGATACTGGAAGAATGTAAAGCCATCGTGGCCCAACAGGGCAGACTGCCGGCCGGACAGGCGGTTATCACCGGCGGAGGCAATCTGCCGGCTAAATATGTTATACACACCGTAGGGCCGGTCTGGCACGGCGGCAGCCGGGGTGAGGAACTAACCCTGGCCTCAGCCTACCGTGAGAGCCTGCTGCTGGCGGAAAAACATGCACTGACCAGTCTGGCCTTTCCGTCCATCAGCACCGGAGCCTACGGCTATCCGGTCAATTCCGCAGCCAGAACCGCTCTTGAGACTGTAGCCGGTTTTTTTAAAACAGAGGCACAGTCATTGAAAACGGTAGCGTTCGTATTATTCGACAGCGGGACTCTCAAAGCTTACGAAAAAGTGCTGGAGGCTCTGCCCTGAGAAAACAGCACCGGTTAGAGGCCCGGAGACTGAATTCAAACCGGTGACGTACTACCTGGCAGGTACTCTACCGCTAAGTTACTCTTATTCAGGTTGACTCACCGGAGTGTGAATAAGGTAAAGTAAAAAACACAGAAGTACCGTTACCCGGCTCGCTTTCAGCCCCGATTTGACCCTGATGCAGTTCGACCAGAATTTTGCACAGGGCCAGACCGATTCCCAGCCCGCTGGCACTGCTCAATTCAGATAAATCACGCCGGTAAGGATTGAAAAGCTGTTGCATTTTTTCCGGCTCTATCCCACAGCCGCTATCGGCAACTCGTATTTCCAGACAGTCCGGTTGAACTTGCAGCCCGACCCGGATACCGCCCTGACAGGTAAATTTGATAGAATTGCCGATAAGATTGGTCAGAATCTGGCGTAAGCGGCTCTTGTCACCCACTATTGAAGGGCAGTGCGACGGTAAAGCAAGTACCAGATAGAGGCCCTTCTCCTCGACTACCGGATTCAGTTCAGCCGCTATTTCCCTGATAACTTGGGTCATCTCCAGCGGTCTGGATTCCAGGGTAATAAGCCCCAGCTCGCCGCGCGCCAGTTCAAAAAGCTCATTGACCCTCTGTTCAAGATTAACAGAGGACCGCTGGATGTTGTTGACCAGGGCCACTTGAATACCATCCTTAACCTGTTCCTGCAACAGTTCGGTGCTGGCCAGGATAGAGGTCAGAGGTGTGCGCAGTTCATGCACGATTGCCCTGGAATACCGGCTGCGTTTCTGAATTTCCTCTTCCAGACTACCGCGCAGGGTACATTCCTGAGCATACAGGGTTTCCAGTTTTTGCTGGGCCACTTTGAGTTCACTGATATCACGTAGAACCAGCAATTTGCCCACCATCTCCTGGTTCTTCTCATACAGCACAACCAGGCCGACATTCAGATAGAGAGGCTCTTTTGCGATATTGAAGACCATTTCGATATGTGAACCGTCAGGCTGCGCACTGACTGCGTTATATAGTTCCGGGCAGACTTTCTGCAAAGACTTAAGCTGCAGACGGCAGTTAAGGCGTCTGAAAATATCCTGCGCCCGGCTGTTTATTTCGACGATATGGCTTGACGGGTCGAGGACGATGATACCTTCAGGGATATCCTGAATCAGACGACGGTAGGCTACCGGCAGAATATCCATGAAACGGTAGCGTATAAAAGTGACGGCAAATATCAGGGCGGAAATTGAAATATAGACGACATCGCCGAGAGACTGAGTAACCGGTATAATGCCTGCAAAATATAAAATAGTGCCCAGGATGGTAACACCGGTTCCGGTAATTAAAAGAGCGACCTGTTTGCGGTAAATTTTAGGCTTGCGGAGATTCAAACGCCCTAAAATAACAATGCCCGCGATATACAGGGCATATTGATAGAGTGTACTGATAAGATACCAGGGGACAGGAGACCAGATGCCGCTGGCGCCCAGGGTTGTGACGTCCTCCATCATCTCAGCCCACAGG
>DAOUFH010000306.1:0-2065 GCA_034429955.1 Dehalococcoidales bacterium | reverse complement strand
TCCTCCGGAGAAGCCGATATTTCCAGATGGTTGTTAAGGCTCTTGCTCATCTTATCTTTGCCGTCCAGCCCCACTACCATGGGGAACGAGGTCATTTTAGCTACCGGCTCAGGGAAGGTCGGCCCCAGCAGAGTATTAAAGCGTCGCACTATTTCCCGTGCCAGCTCCAGATGCGGCAGCTGGTCCTCGCCCACCGGGACCACTTCCGCTTTATACAGGATGATATCGGCAGTCTGGAGGACAGGGTATCCCACCAGTCCGTAATTCACATTATCGGGATGCTGCCTGACTTTCTCTTTAAAGGTAGGCACCCTCAATAACCAGCTCAGAGGCGTCACCATGCTCAGCAGCAAATGCAGTTCGGTCACTTCAGGTACGTGCGACTGTACGAATATGATGCTGCGTTCCGGGTCAATCCCGGCTGCCAGCCAGTCCAGCGCCATCTCGTAGATATTATTTTGCAGTTCTGAAGTATCCGTCAGCGTAGTCAGGGCATGCCAGTCCACAATGCAGTACACACATTCATATTCATCCTGGAGCTTGACGTAATTTTGCACCGCTCCCAGATAATTTCCCAGGTGCAATTTGCCCGTCGGCCGCGTGCCCGAAAAAACTCGTTTCATGGAAGTTCCTCTTTAGTTCTTAGTCTTTCGTTGTTCGTTATTCGTTTTTATAGTCCGGATTAACGAGGTAAGCATTTTTCTGATGTTGTCTATGCTATCCTCAATCTTACTAAATTCTTCGTCCTTACAATATCCCAGGTCCCGTGATAACATCAGATGTGTTTCCAGTTCGGCTGCCGACCCCTGTGCTATCTGAAGAAAATAAATCAACTCTGAGTTACTTTCTCTTCCGCAACCTTCCGCAATGTTGGCCGGAATAGAGGTACCTGCACGCCTAATCTGTGAAACCAGCCCGTACAATTCGTTCTTTGGAAATGATCCCGATATTTTATATATCGACAGGGCCAATGCATAAGACTTTTTCCATACTGTCAGTTTTTTATAATCTTGCATGCCTGTCTCCGAAACTCATTAGTTCCCTCTTTTAAAAATTTACAAATCTCGCCCCGCTCTTGCTCCTTTTCTTAAAACCAATTACGAATTACGAAGAACGAACCACGATAAGCCGGCTGCGCCGGCTTACATCTTCTCCGGTGCACTGATACCCATCAGTGACAGGGCTTTGGAGAGCACAATCTGGCTGGCCTGCGCCAGTTTGAGTCTGGCTGCAGTCAGCTTTTCATCCTCGCTGATAACCCGGCAATTCTTGTAAAAGCTGTGGAAGGCCGTAGCCAGGTCCTGCGCATAGTAGGTCAGATGGTGGGGCTCCGAGGTCTGGGCGATTATTTCCACGATTTCACTTATCCTGAGCATCTTGCGGATTAGATTAAGCTCAGCTTCACTATTGAGTAAGGTCGTATCTCCCTCGCTGAAATTGATCTTCTTTTCCGCTGCCAGTCTTAAAATACTGCAAATTCTGGCATGGGCGTACTGGACATAGTAAACCGGATTATCCTGCGATTGCTTTTTGGCCAGTTCCAGGTCGAAGTCCATCTGGCTGTCCGCCGAACGCGCCAGGAAGAAAAATCGGCAGGCATCCTTTCCCACCTCGTCGATCACTTCGCTCAAAGTTATCATATCTCCGCTGCGTTTGGATAAACGTACGATTTCGCTGCCGCGGCAAAGCGTCACCAGTTGATACAATATGACGTCCAGCCGGTTGGGGTCCATGCCCAGAGCACTGATTACCGCCTTCATCCGGGAAACGTGCCCTTGATGATCGGCACCCCAGATATCGATGGCACGGTCGAACTTGCGCAAGGCCAGCTTATCGTAGTGATAGGCGATATCGGAAGCGAAATAGGTCGGTGTGCCGTCGCCCCTGACAATCACATTATCCTTGTCGTCGCCCAGGGCGGTAGACACAAACCAGGTGGCGCCCTCTCTTTCAGTCAGATAGCCGTTACTCCGCAAAATATCCGTCACCTGTTTATATAAACCGCTGTCATACAGGCTCTTTTCACTGAACCAGACATCAAAATTGACTCCCAGTTTTACCAGGT
>DAOUFH010000305.1:0-8879 GCA_034429955.1 Dehalococcoidales bacterium | reverse complement strand
CTTTCTTACCGGCCGCTGGACCATGTCTTATATGCATTGGGAGCCTCTGCATGAGAATGAGGTGACTCTTCCTCAAGTACTCTCCGAGCAGGGCATTCGTACCTGCGGTGTAGTCGATACCCCTTTCTATCTGCGCCGCGACATGAACTATGACCGGGGTTTCAGGGATTTTTATGAAATTCCCGGGCAGGGTATGTTTCCCAATAAGGACTGGCATTACGAAAACGAGCGTTATGCTCCCCGCACCATCACTCAATCGATGAAGTGGCTGGAAGACCACTATAAAGAAGATTTCTTCCTGTATATCGATACCTGGGACCCGCATGAGCCCTGGGAGGCACCCAATTATTACACTGAACGCTATATGCCGGATTATGACGGTGAAATTATAGATGCCATCTATGCCCGCTGGCAGGACGTGCCGGGATTCACCGAGCAAAAGCTCAAAAAAGCTATCGCTACCTATTGGGGTGAGGTCAGTATGGTGGATACCTGGATTGGCTATTTGTTAAAACACCTGGATAATTTGAACCTGACGGAAAAGACCGCCATCATCTTCACTACCGATCATGGTTATTATCTGGGTGAGCATGGCGGCCTGGTCGGAAAAGCGACCCAGGTCAAGAGCGCCATCAAACAAGAAGTAGAGGCGGCAGAATCAGCTGATTATGAAAAACCTGCTCCCAAACCCAATGATATCCTGGGTGATTCCTGGGACTACTCACCGCTTTTTGAAGAAGTAGCCAATATTCCGCTTTTCATATCTGTACCGGAATGTAAACCGGGTGTCTGCGAAGGACTGACATCAGCCGTTGATTTGATGCCCACCGTCATGGACATTTTCGGTAAACCAATTCCGTCTTTTGTAGAGGGTAGATCACTTTTACCGATGGTCAAAGAGCCTGTGGCTCCCGGCCGGGATTTCGTTATAACTACTCACCTGTTCGTGAATCCCGGAGAGTGTGTGCGGTCGGTCGATGATAATTCCCGGATAATGGCCAAATCTTCCGCCACCACCGTTGTCACCGACGAATGGACGCTATTGTATGCCGTTGAACCGGGTCTTTCGGCTCTCTACCACTTACCCTCGGATCCCAAACAGGAAAATAACGTGATAAAGCAAAACATGGACGTGGCGCGTAAACTACACCAGTATATGGTCAATTTCATGCGTGAAACCAATGTCCCAGCCCAAAAATTGGAACCGCGCCTTGAACTGCGGGTGTAAGGTATAATATAAAATCCGGAAAGTCCAAAGAGTATTGTCCGGGAATATGAGAGATCAGGTTGAGGATAAAGATGGATTTTGAATTAAAAAACAGTAATCAGTTTCAACCCTTCATCCGCAAAATAGAGATGAGCAGAAAAGAGGAAGATGAGGAAAGCGAACCTCAGGCGTTCAAGTCGGTGACGCGTACCGCCGCCGTTCTCCGTTGTTTGAGTAAAGGGATCAATTCAGTCACAGACATCGCCACCGAGTGCAAGCTTAACAAGTCGACGGCTTACCGTATTCTGAAGACGATGGAAAACGCCCGTTTGGTGATTCAGGACCCCTTTGAACACCGCTATTTTTTAGGGCCTTTGATCACCGAAATCGCTTCCAATCCTTATGTACCTCATGAGCAACTGGTCCTCTGTTCTCTTAAAGAAATGAAAGCTTTATCCGATTTAACCGGCGAAAGTATCGGTCTGCATATTTTAATAGGTTTTCAGACCATGTTTCTGGTGCATGAAATCCAGAGCACCTATGATATGCAAATTGTGGCCAGGTACAGGACTCATACCGGTCTACACACCGGAGGGACCTCTAAAGCCTTGCTTTCCCAGCTAAGCGGCCGGTACTTAAAGTTAGTTTTAGATAACCTGGATTTCAAGCCCTTTACCAAATACAGTGTTTCGAATGTAGAAGAGCTCAAACAGCAACTCAAAAAGATCCAAAAAACCGGTTATGCCGAAGATATCAGCGAAAGAATGGAAGGGGTTTTATGCCTGTCTGTCCCGATCAAGAACTATGTATTACCGGCCAGTTTAAGTATCCTGGGGCCGGAGTTTCGCATCAAACCACGGCTGGATGAATTTGTCGCCAAACTTTTGGAGTGCGGCGCTGATATTCAAAAGAAGCTTGACCAGATATTCCGGGTAGACTAATTAAATCAAAATCGGCCGGTCTTATCCCCGCTGAGATAGACCAACTTAAAATACAATATAAAACTTTTGTCATTAAGTAGCATGATTACCAAATGATCGCCGGGATTTAATAAGGCCGGAACCAGTTTCATTACGGAGACTACAGTAAAAAGTCGGAGTAATCCCAGCCCGTATTAATACAGGCTCAAACACTATTGATTAACGGCAGGGTGGTCTAAGATCATAAAAATTTATGAGCGCATCAAGCCAAGTATATTAAAAAGGAGTACAAAATGAAGAAATTAACATTTTTGTGTCTTATAATTGTACTTGCTGCGTGTCTGATTTTTCCCTCCTGTAGCAAGGAAGCGACAACTACCACCTCTCCCGTAACATCTACATCAACCTCTTCGACATCAACGACAGCCACAACGGCCTCAAGTAGTACGGCGGTTACACCGCAGTATGGCGGTGTTCTGCGAATTATAAGCCAGCGGCTTCCGGTCAGCGCTTTCGGTCTGCCTGCGAAACTCCAGACTACCGACACTGAATTTTCTTATCCGGCCATCGAGACTCTATTACGTATCGACACTGAAAACCATTATACCCCCTGGCTGGCCACTGATTTTAAAGTATCCGATGACAAGAGTTCCGTTACCTTTAACCTCAGGAACAACGTCAAGTTCCATGATGGTTCGGTATTAAACGCCGAGGTGGTCAAATGGAACCTGGACCAGCAAATTGCCGCCAAGAAAACCGTCGCGAGCAACTGGAGCTCCATTGATGTTATCGATGACGACACCATCCGGGTTAATCTCAAGTACTGGGAAAATCTGACCATTTCTAATATCACGCAGGTGGGTATTATCTCTAAAGTGGCGTACGATACCCTCGGTGAGGAAGCCCTGAGCAACCATCCGGTAGGAACCGGTCCTTTCATATTCAAATCATTTAACAAAGATGTCAGCCTGGAGTACGAAAAATTCCCGGATTACTGGATCGCAGGTAAACCTTATCTCGATGGTATCAAATATATTTGCATTTCAGATATTGTGACCTCGGTATCGGCTTTCACAGTCGGGGATGCTGACCTGACCGAAGCTTCTGAGGCCAAGGTCATGTATGACTTATCGCAGGTACCCGGCGTCAGTTTTGTTTATGCTGATACCGGCACAATGGTCCTGAAACCCGATGCCGCCAATGCCGATTCTCCCTGGTCCAATAAACTGGTACGCCAGGCGGTGGAATACGCTATCAATAAAGAATTGCTGGTAAAAGCCACCGGGTACGGGATCTTCACTAAAGCGGACCAGTGCGCTCTGCCAGGCACGATCGGTTATATACCCAATCTGACGCCCCGCAATTACGACCTGGCTAAAGCCAAACAACTTATGATTGACGCAGGATACCCCGAGGGATTCGAAACTACCCTCTGCTATACCCAGAACGGCTATAAAGATGGCGCCGTCGCCATACAGGCTGCTTTGCAGGAAATTAATATCAATGCCACCCTGGAATATGCCGACTCGGCCAAGTACGGACAATATCTCTCCAATGGGTGGCATAATACCGCCATCTATACTCCGGCCGGAGGAGGGTCCAACTTTATTACCGGTATCCGCAACCTGTTCATGACCCCCGGGTTTAATGCCAGCCTTAAGGGACCGGATGAACTTGAGGGCCTGTACAATGCCGCTTTACAAACGGTCGATGTGGAACCGGCCCTGGTGGAAAAAGCTTCCCAGGCTATTTTTGATGACGATAGCCTCATCCCCATCAGCTACATGGGGTTGGGTGTGATTTACTACAATAACGTGCACGATACCAATCATCTGAATTATTTCAGTTTCACAATGTGGGCGGTAGAGAGCGCCTGGATAAGCCAATAAGTTAGAGGGTGTTTATTAAAAAGGCATTCCATCCGGGTGGTATCACGCAATATCATCCGGATGGCATATCCCGGAGATGACACTGTTCTGATTTTTCGGTTTAGTAAAATAATCAGGATGAGCGATGGGTACATATTTAATTCGCAGACTGCTGCACGCTTTAATTGTGATCGTTATCGTTTCTATACTGGTTTTCCTGGCCATGCGCTTGCTGCCGGGTGATCCGATTTTACTGATTGTCACCCAGGATGAGCTCAGCGACATCAATCAGGAAGAACTGGAATTACTGAGACAAGAATACGGCCTGGACAAGCCGCTGGTAACCCAATATTTTAGCTGGGTTAAAGGCGTACTCCATGGCGACCTGGGAACATCGATACGCTATCGCACGAGTGTCGCCAGCGAGATTATGCACCGGTTACCGATTACCCTCCATCTGGGTTCTCTGGCTTACATTATCGGCCTTCTGATAGGTATTCCGGCGGGTATCATTTGTGCGGTCAGAAGGGGCAAATTCATCGATACGGTGGTCACGGTTGTTGCCAACATCGGGATCACTGTCCCCATTTTCTGGTTAGGCATCATGATGATGTACCTCTTTTCTCTGCAACTTCGCTGGCTGCCGGTCTTCGGCTATACTTCTCCTTTCGAGGATTTCTGGTTGAATACCCGTCAAATCATTATTCCTGTCTTTTGCATCACTATACCCCATATTGCCAGCATAACCCGCCAGACCCGTTCCAGTATGCTGGAGGTCATGCGCCAGGACTATATCCGCACAGCCTGGGCCAAAGGACTGAGCGAAAACCTGATTATCATACGGCATGGCCTGAAAAACGGGCTTATCCCGGTTATCACTCTGCTCGGCATAGGACTGGCTACCATTATCGGAGGTTCGGTTTTGATAGAAACCGTCTTCAGTATTCCCGGGATGGGCCGTTTGGCGGTGACTTCAGTGCAGAACCAGGACTACGCCATAACTCAGGGCATTACTTTGATTTTTTCAATAATGATCGTGTTTTCCAACCTTCTGGTAGATATTGCCTATGGCTGGTTCGACCCCAGAATGCATCTGGAATGAGGTGGAAGTAATCATGATACGAGACAACGTTCAATCATCCACGCAGGAAATGGCTCCCCGCGTAAACGAGTTACGCCGTTTCGTCAAGGTCTTCAGCAGCCGGGGTATCGTCGTTTTCGGTCTGATTGTCATAATTGCCTTCCTGGCGACGGCGGCCTTTGCCCCCCTCATCGCCCCTTATCCGCCTGATCAACCGGACCTGAACAACGTACTGGCATTGCCTTCGTCTGAACATCTGCTCGGCACCGATACTCTGGGCCGTGATACTCTGAGCCGGGTAATTTTCGGGACACGCATATCTTTGATGGTCGGCGTAGTCGCTCTCAGCATTGCGGCATTTGTGGGTATGCTTTTAGGCATGCTGGCCGGCTATTTCGGCAGATATATATACGCCATTATTATGCGCTTCATCGATGCGCTTATGGCTTTCCCGATGATACTGCTGGCTCTCATGATTGCGGCGTTACTGGGGGGAGGTCTGTTAAACGTAATGATAGCACTGGGCGTTGCTCTGATACCTTCATATGCCAGGCTGATGTGCGGGCAGGTACTTTCCATCAAGAACAACGATCATATCATGGCCGAGCGAGCGCTCGGCGCCAGCGACTTGCGGATTATGTTCCGCCACATATTTCCCAATGCGCTGCCTCCACTTATTGTATTGATTACCATGATGATCGGAACCACCATGCTGGCCGAAGCCGGACTCAGTTATCTAGGTATAGGCATAACCGCCCCAACGGCCAGCTGGGGCAGTATGATCAATGACGGTTACAGCTACGTTTTGACCAATCCGATACTCACCTTTGCCCCTGGTCTGGTTCTCATGATCGTAGTCTTCAGCTTCAACATGGTTGGAGACGGGCTGCGGGATGCCCTTGATCCCCGCCTGAGAGGCATTCTGTAAACGATAACTACTGTTAAATGACGCAATCATTATTCGTTGAGATGGAATAATGACAATACAGTTAAATTCGGGTATTTGGTGTTGCGTTATTTTCACCGTTTATAACAACCAAATATTCATACCCTGTTGAGGCCTGGAATCGACCGGTATTAAATGAATCCGGTATATAATATTTTAATTACGTTTTAGCATGAAGAGGTATTATAAACGGATGATTTTCACCGTTTATACTAATTTGTCCGATATGCGATTCGACACCAAAAGCCCGCTGTAAATTATCTTCTGTGATTACTGCCTTAGTATCCCCGTAGATATATTCTCCTCCTTTAAATAAAAGCAGGGTTTTTTGCGTGAAGCGCAATGCGTGTTCAGGATAATGGGTGTTGATAAGACAGCCGATTGTCTGTGATATTTCACTGATCAATTCCAAAACCTGTAACTGATTATGATAATCCAGGTTTGATTCAGGTTCGTCAATAATAATTAACTGCGGCCGGGTTACCAGGGCCCTGGCGATCAGTACTAACTGCAGTTCACCGCCGCTCAACTTGTTACACGGTCGCTCGGCAATGGACGTCAGGTGGAGTCTTTCAATTATTTCATCGGCAATCGCGTAATCTGTTTTACCGGGCTGCCCGAACAGCCGGATATAGGCACTGCGTCCCAGGATAATCATCTCTCGAACGGTAGCTCCGACGGCCTGTTTTGCCTGAGGAACATAGGCTATCTGCCTCCATAACTGTTTATCGGGTATATCAGATATTTTTCGTCCATTGAGTGTGGCAATCCCTTTTTCCCAGGATAATAAGTTCATAATACACTTTAGAAGCGTGGTTTTACCTACTCCATTCGGTCCGATAACCGCCATAACCTCACGGCTTTCCAGACTGAAATCGATATTTTGCAATATCAACCGCTTATCATAAGAAAATTGCCCATTTCTCACTTCCAGTCTCAAACCCAGGCTCCTCCCTTTCTAAAGAATATCCAGGCAAAAATCGGCAGGCCGATGATGGCGGTTAGAATGGAAAGTGGTATTTCAGCGTTAATTAGACTGCGACATAAAGTATCAATGATCAGCAAATAAGTTGCTCCGATGCTCATCGCCGCTGGTATTGTTACCCTGTGATCGCTGCCGGTCAACGCCCGGGCGATATGTGGAATTACCAGCCCGACCCAGCCTATTTGACCACAAAGAGAAACACCTGCGGCAATTATCAGTGTGGACAGGAGTATTACTGTCCAGCGTATCATTCTGGCATTCATGCCCAGAGAAGTAATTTCCTCTTCCGGCAATACCAGGATGTTCAAACGCCACCTTAATAAAAAAAGCAGAAATATGGGAATAATAATGAGCACAGCTGCCAATCGTAAGTCACTATAAGACGACCCGGAAAGGCTGCCCATCAACCAGAAGGTAATTTCCGGCAGTTTCGATTGCGGGTCGGCTACTGATTTTACGCAGGACACCAGGGCACTGAAAAATGCCGAAGTTATTACACCGGCCAACACTATCATCAGTATATTGGACCTCTCCCGCACCTTGCTTATCAGCCAGGTGATGACGATAGCAGCCAGACCAAAAAAGAGAGATGACCCTTGAATGACAATGATGCTATTAGAGAGTAATATTCCCAGGGCTGCGCCGAAAGCAGCTCCGGAAGATACTCCCAGGGTATCAGGAGATGCCAGCGGATTGGAAAATACGGATTGCAGGCAGCATCCCGCTACGGATAACCCCGCCCCGATGATCAAAGCCAGCAAAGCGCGTGGCAGACGGACATTCATCACGGTCAATATTGCGCTTGGGTCCGCATCCACTCCGAAGGGAGACAGGAGTGCATTAAAGACTTCCAGGGGAGATAGTCCATATCTCCCCTGGCAAAGCGCGAGCAGCAGGGCAATCACGGGAATGATGAACAAAATGAGAGAAAGTTTAAATCTCCTGTTTCTCATATTCCCGGCGGCCAGTTAATTATCTTGATGCAGCATTTTATTGTACTGTGCATCAGTCAGGTTCCAGTTATAGAACCGGGAGAAAAAGCTGCAGAACTCCTCTTTAAGGTCCATGTCGTCGAATAACTGAGGCTGGTTGACGGTAGCCATCCATTTAAGCATCAATGATCCTTCCAGGGAAGGCGCGTACCAGCGGTAAGAACCCAGCGGGATTTTGTATACTTGCCGGTCTTTCACCGCTTTTACCTGGCTCCAGTCGAATCCTTCAAAGGTATTGTTATAAAGGTCATCCGGCGTGGCTGCGTTAAAATTGGTAAGATAAATAATATCCGGATTCCAGGCCATGACCTGTTCGATATTAACAGGTTGAATCTTGTTCAGTTCAGCTGCAATGTTGATAGCGCCGGTCGTGGTTAGCCAGAAATCGCTATAATGCCCGCCTCCCGCTACAGTCAGAGTATTGTTACTCAATCCGAAAATTATCATTGCTCCGGGTTTATCTTTGTCCTCGAGTTTACCGGTCACAGCGGTGATATCCGCAAGAGTTTTTAAGTCTTCATCAATCAAGGCTTCACTTTTATTGGTATCACCGAATACTCTGGCAATCTGTTCCACCCATAATTCAACGTTGGTCAGGGCGTTACTGTCTGCTGTCATTGCGGTTGTAAAAGCGATAGCTGTTAAGCCGGCATCCGTTAGTGCCTGAAAAGATTCAGGGTAACCGCCGGTGATGAAAACAACATCCGGTTTGGCAGCGATAATCGCCTCCACATTTACCTCAGCGCCGGAACTGCGGGCATCGGACGGGACTGTCAGCAAATCAGCGAATATTTCAGCAAAAACGGATTGGGCGATCATGTCTTTAGAATCCTGAGGAATCGCCACTACCCCTTCGGTGGAGCCTTTATAATAGTAATAA
>DAOUFH010000304.1:0-4933 GCA_034429955.1 Dehalococcoidales bacterium | reverse complement strand
TACAATGGGGACTGCGATGATAGCTACCCAGACACGATCAAACAGCGCACGTTTTTCTTTAGGGGTGTTTTCTGTCCGGTTCATGGTTACTTAAGAAGTGCTTTGATTTCCCTACATTGTAACAGATTTGAAATAATAAGCAACTTCAAATCCGGTGCCCGGCTTGCATTATAACCCGGCGTTACCTGCAATCAGGAAATCTTACCGTAGAAAGCCTCGAAGGCCAGCGTGCCCGGCTCCTCAGGGACCAACCACTCTGCCAGGCCGTATTCCCGGCAGAGTTCTGCGAGTTGCTTTTCGCATTTTGCTGCCTGCTCGGGGTTGTCGGCCAGTTTTTCCAACTCCACCAGCAGCGGCCGGCGCAGCAGGTCGCAGTGCATAATTTTGGTGTTGACTTCCAGTTTTTCGTCCCGCCCGGTAAGACTGTCTCCGGAGTAGGATAAAAATTTGTCGTAACCGGCCTTTTCCAGTGCACCGGCAATTTCAGGCGCACTATAAGGCCTTTTCTCCCGGCTGAAATGGGCCAGTATCGCGCTTGCGACCGGCTCCCGGTAAAAATATTCATCCACTTCCCGCCGGATATTGGCGAAACTACCGCTGTCCGGGCTCTTCCAGCCGAGATGATAACGTACCTCGTTACGGCCGGCAATGAATCCGCTGCGTAGCACCTGGCCCGACTGATATAAGTCCAGCCCGAAATAGTTGTCCTCCCAGCTATATTCACGCTGAAGGGAGCCCTTTAGAAAAGGCAGGACTTGAAAGGCTTCCGCGTCACTGGCGAAATGGCAGCGAAATTCGATTTCATAGTGGGCCTGGGGAAAAAGCAAGCACAACTCCTTGGCGATGGATTAGCAGGCTCAGCCTGCTTAATTTACGAGATGGGCTTCGATCACATCTTTTTATTGTAATGGTTCATGAATATAGCAAACAATATTCCATTCAGCAGTACTAGTCCTGACAGTGTCAATATAATATATAATTCTACATTCAGCAGAACGAAGATTAAAGTCACAATACATAGAGTGTACAGACTGATAGCGTTTGTTCTGGCCCAGGACCTGTTGGTCAGGATGATATTACGTTCGTCTCTGGCTTCAATATCCACGCTTCTTTTATATTTCGGATTTTTTAATTCGATCCAGAGTGTAATGACACGGGATAAGAATAAGCCGAATAAGCCCGCGCCGACGCCGATTAAAACCCCGAACAGATTACCTGATACCGCATTTTTTAACCAGCCGCCCAGGATGAGTAATACAACGGCAGCCAGTATGCCTGCCATATTCCAGTAAAGCTTATGCCTGGTCGTTGTCATGATTGTCCTCCTCATAGATGAAGATATCCTCGATAGTCACCCCGAAGAGACGCGCGATTTTAAAAGCCAGCAGAATAGAAGGATTATAGCGGCCGTTCTCCAGAGAACTGATGGTCTGCCGGGATACTTCGAGTTTATCCGCCAGTGTTTCCTGGGTCATATTGCATTTATTGCGCAGTTTTTCCAGATTGTTTTGCATAGCGGCTTCCCCTGCTGATGACAAGTTAACTTTACATTTATACTATCATCGTTCAGCGCGTTTGTCAAGTATACTTTACATCAAGATTGTAAGAGTTGTCCTCGGAGCGGCAGCCGGAAGTAAAACTGGCAACTCAGGCCTTATTAACGTATGATAGAAAAAGGGATTTTTTTATTCGTTTGACAAAGGAGCCTGGAATTGAACGATAATACCAGTAGACGCGTTGTGGTTACCGGGATAGGTGTGGTTAGCCCGTTAGGTCTGGATACCGCTGCTACCTGGGAAGCCCTTAAATCCGGCCGGTCAGGCATAGATAATATTACACTTTTCGATAGTTCCCACCATGTCACCAAATTTGCGGCGGAAGTCAAGGGATTTGAACCTACCAACTATATCAACCGCAAAGAAGCCCGCCGTATGGACCGCTTTGCCCAGTTTGCCGTAACTGCGGCGCAGCAGGCGGTCAAGCAGGCCGGTCTGGTTATTGATGATTCCAACCGTAACGATATCGGTGTTTTGATAGGCAACGGTGCGGGCGGGCTGACCACTCTGCAAGAGCAAATTATCAACATGCATACCAACGGTCCGGACCGGGTCAATCCCTTTCTGATCACCATGATGATCGGAGATTCCGCCTCGGCCCAGGTCTCGATTCTGTTGGGCGCCAAAGGCCCCAATTTTTGCGCCACTTCGGCCTGTTCCAGCAGCGCCGATGCTCTGGGCGTCGCCTTTGAGACTATCAAGCGCGGGGATGCGCGAGCGATGCTGGCCGGAGGCAGCGAAGCGGCGGTTAATGCCATCGGTGTGGCGGCTTTCAATGCCTGCAAGGCTCTCTCCGAACGCAACAGCTCTCCCCAAGAGGCTTCGCGTCCTTTTGATGCTGAGCGGGACGGTTTTGTCATCGGAGAGGGCGGCGCCGTCCTGGTGCTGGAGGAACTGGAGTTCGCCAGAGCGCGTGGAGCGCAGATTCTGGCTGAAATGGCGGCCTACGGGGCCAGCGGTGATGCATATCACATGACGGCTCCCATTGAAAACGGGGAAGGCGCGGCCAGAGCTATGCAGATAGCTCTGCGTAAAGCCGGCTGGCAGCCTGAGGAAGTGGACTATATCAATGCCCACGGCACCTCCACTCCCTTGAACGACAAAATGGAGACTGCGGCGATTAAAGCGGTGTTCGGCGGGCAGGCCCGTAAGCTGGCTATCAGCTCCACCAAGTCCATGACGGGACATTTGCTGGGTGGTGCGGGAGCGTTGGAAGCCGTCATCTGTGTTTTAACTCTGCAATATGGTATAATACCGCCAACAGTCAATTATACTCATCCCGACCCGGATTGCGACCTGGATTATGTTCCTAATGTGGCTCGTCCGGCTAATGTAAACAAGGTTCTTTCCAACTCTTTCGGTTTCGGCGGACATAACTCGGTACTGGCCTTCAAACGTTTTGCTGATTAGACTTTAACGTTACCATTCGGCAGACAGGCGATACCGGTATCAACAGAACAGGAACGGTCACTTTTTGTAATTGCCGGCTGGAAGCCCCCGGCTTCCAGCTGAATAAATTTGAAAGGCCCCAAATTGAACCACAGCCGCTGGAATTTACTGCCTCCGGCACCCAGAGAGTACCTGGCCAGAGCTGAGGAATATTCCCCATTGATGGCGCAGCTGCTCTATAACCGGGGACTGGACGACCCGACCCAACTGGAGCTCTTTCTGGCAGGCGATGAACGCCTGGCGGTAGACCCTCTATTGATGCCGGATATGCAAAAGGCCACCTCGCGTCTTTACCGGGCTCTGCTTTCGGGTGAGAAGATAGCCGTCTACGGCGATTTCGATGTGGACGGCGTGACTTCCACTGCCATGATGGTTCAGGGTTTGGCTGCCCTGGGCGGAGTGGTACTGCCCTATATTCCTCACCGGGTCACCGAGGGACACGGACTGCGCATCGGCGCTCTTAATGAGCTGCATCAACAGGGTGTTAATGTCATCGTTACAGTGGACTGCGGCATCACCGATTACGAAGAAGCCAAACATGCCGCCAAGCTGGATATGACCCTGATTATTACCGACCATCATACTCCTCCGGAAAAGCTGCCGCAGGCCTTCGCTATCGTTAATCCCAAGCTGGAGGGCTCCAAATACCCCTTCACCGAACTGGCCGGGGTAGGGGTGGCCTATAAAGTTGTCCAGGCCTTGATGAGCAGCCTGGGACGGGAAGACCATCTGGATACCCAGATGGACCTGGTGGCTATCGGGACGGTAGCCGATATGGTGCCCCTGGTAGGAGAAAACCGTTTCCTGGTTAAACAGGGACTGAAAGCCCTGAATACTTCGTTGCGACCCGGTATCAGGGAAATCGTTACCAAGGCCAATTTGACCATCGGCAGTCTGGATGCCGAGAGCATCACCTGGTGTCTCTCCCCCTGGCTTAACGCTTCGGGACGGTTGGAACACGCCATTGCCAGCTATAACTGCCTGACCACCCAAATACAATCGGAAGCGCGGGATCTGGCTGCTCTGCTGGGACAGCAAAATATCGAGCGCCAGCGTTTGACCAATAAAGCGATGGCCGAGGCCCGGGAACAGATTAACGCTCAGGGTGAAACGCCTCTGATTATGCTGTGTAACCGCGAATTTCCTTTGGGCATCGCCGGTCCGGTAGCCGGCAAACTGGTGGAGGAATACTACCGTCCGGTAATAATCGTCAATGTCGATGAAAAGTCGGCCTCAGGCAGCAGCCGCAGCATCCCTGAATTCAATATCATCAATGCTCTGACCCAGTGCAGCTATCTGCTGGGCCGCTTCGGCGGTCACGCCCAGGCCGCCGGATTCACTATGCCGGCCAAGAACGTCTCTCAGCTTCAAAAAGTGCTGACCGAACTGGCTGCCATACAGTTGAAGGACGTCGATTTGCGGCCGCGCATCAACATTGATGCAGAAGTCTCGCTGTCAGAAATGAATGAGAATACCTACCAGATGCTGCAAAAGCTGGCGCCCTTCGGTAAAGGCAATCCGATGCCCACTTTTGTCAGCCGTCGCGTCGAGGTGCTGGGCTGCCGTACTATGGGGGCCGACCAGCAGCATATGAGATTGAAACTGAAACAGGACAATGCCGAGTTCGATGCGGTAGCCTTCAAGCTGGGCGATGCCGTCGGCCAGGTCTCCCGCTATATCGATATAGTCTACAATCTGGAGATCGACCGCTGGAACGGCAATGAGACCCTGCGCTTGAACATCCAGAGCTTCAATCCGGTGGGTAAATAGGTCTGACACGGCTGGTACCGCCGCTTTTTCAATTCTTAATCAGCCTCGCATAGCGCAGCAGCCGCTTTTTCTGTTATCATTGAAGCATGGATATTTTTATCTCGATCGTCGCTCTGGTGATTGCTTATCTTCTGGGTTCTCTACCTTCAGCTTTTTTA
>DAOUFH010000303.1:0-6772 GCA_034429955.1 Dehalococcoidales bacterium | reverse complement strand
GGCGCAGAATCAGGCTTCACCGGCATGCTGATTACTTCTCTGGTGGGGTCGGTCTCCTTTGTACCCGTGCTGATAGCCTTTCCGATCGCAGCCGAATTGCTCAGAAACGGTGCCGGCATAGCACAGATGGCGGTCTTTGTTTCCACTCTGACCATGGTAGGCCTGGTAACCCTGCCGCTGGAAATCAAGTTCTTAGGTAATAAAATCGCTCTGCTGCGTAATGCGCTGGCCTATTTACTGGCCTTTGCGACAGCCTTTATCACGGGAGTGTTATTAACATGAAAAAAGTTAGAAAATACTGGTTCATTACGCTGGCTGTATTACTTACGGCCGGGGCATTGCTGTTCTATCCTCAGACCGGTATGACCGCGCTAAGCTTCAGCGGCCGTAATTTTTTGAATTTCCTGTTTATGCTCACACCGATTTTCATTTGCATCGGCCTGATGGATGTCTGGATCGAACGAGATACCATGGTCAAGATAATGGGTGAAAAAGCCGGATTCAGAGGTGTTATCATCGCGCTGCTTTTAGGTATGATAACCGCCGTACCTCTCTACGCCTTGCTGCCTGTAGCCGCTCTGCTTCTCAAAAAAGGCGGCCGGATTTTTAACGTGCTGGTCTTCCTGTGTTCCAGCGCGGCGATACGTATTCCTCTGCTGCTGTTTGAAATTTCTGCACTGGGCTGGCAGTTTACCTTTACCCGTTGCGCTCTCAATCTAGGTGTCGTTCTGGCAATCGCCTTTATAATTGATAAACTGCTGTCAAAGACAGACAAAACAGCTGTTTATACCAACGTCCAGAAGCTATAAGGATTAAAAGTTGCTATAAACGTACTGGTTGTTATGGCCCGGCATAGGCGCCTCATACTCAATTCCTTAAATCCGAAACGAGGTATAAAGTAAGTGACTAACAGCAGAAAGTTTATTGTTGCCTTTGCTTTGGGGGCAGGTCGTACCAGGAAAAATAGAACCGGAACTTTTACCCTATTTCAGGATATGCAGTCCGCGCTTTGCGAGATTCCTGATATCTGCGGCAATATCCATACCTTTGCGCGTTAGATAGTCACCTACCATCAGAGCATCAAAACCGTACTTCAGGCTTTGCATTTGGGTATGGGTATCGAATAACGGCCTGCCTCCGGCAAAGCGTATCACCGCTGTTGGATTGATACATCGAAATAGCGCTACCGTTTTGAGCAGTTCGGCAGCACTGACGATCTTATTGTTTCCCAGGGAAGTGCCCTGAACCGGCATCAAGACATTCAGCGGTATGGATTTTACTCCCAGTTGCTTTAAAGTGAAAGCCAGCTCGATCCTGTCCCGCACCGATTCACCCAGTCCGATGAGTCCTCCGCAGCAGATTTCCAGTCCGGCTGCCCGCGCAATCTGAAGAGTAGCCAGTCTTTCCCTGTAGGTGTGCGTCGTGCATATCTTGGGGAAATAGCCTGCTCCCGTTTCCAGATTATGGTGATATCGGGTAACTCCGTTTTCCCTGAGCTTTACAGCTTGCTCCGGAGTTATTATCCCGTGAGAGGCACACAGAGAGAGTTTAGTCTGCTTTTTCAATGTTCTGAAGATATCTAAAAACTTCTCCAGGTCGGCATCACTTACACCCCGGCCGCTGCTGACCAGGGAGAGTCTTTTTACTCCGTAACTTTCCAGAGTTTTAGCATAGTCAATGATATCTTCGCGAGCTGTAAGGGCCCCGGGGCTGATAGCAACCTGATGCTGAGCCGATTGGGCGCAAAAGGCGCAGTCCTCCGAGCAGCGGCCCGACTTCACGTTTATGATAGCGCACAATTCCACCTCGTCCCGGCTGGCCGATTCGCGTGCAGCGGCAGCCAATTCCAGTAGTTCTTCATCGCCGGAATTCTGATACAGTTGCCAGGCTTCATTAGCATCCAGAGGCAGTGCCCGAGGCATTATTTACACCCTTCTACAAATCATTTATTGACAGCAGTATAACCCTGAAAAAGGTACGCGGTAGTTACGCCTTCTAATAACAGGTTCTAAAAATTTTATTCCAGCTTCAGAGGGAAGCTGGCCTTGAAAGTGATGCCGTCTTTTTCAGTTGAAATAAAAGTGATTTGGCCTTTCAAATAACGCTCGCCTATCAGCCGCATACAGTAGGTACCCAGCCCCCGGCCCGGCCCCTTGGTCGAAAAGGAGCGCTGGAATATCTGTAATTGCACCTGTTCCGGAATATGGCCGGGGTTGTGCACCAGGAAATTGATGTAATCCCCATCTTTTTCACAGCCCAGGGTAACCGACTGCTCTGAA
The DNA here is from genome assembly GCA_034429955.1 of Dehalococcoidales bacterium. GTDB lineage: Bacteria > Chloroflexota > Dehalococcoidia > Dehalococcoidales > UBA3254 > DATIKD01. The sequence continues at coordinate 4,493 of DAOUFH010000303.1, read as the reverse complement.
TCGATCGCCTCCAGGGCGTTGACGACCATATTGCCGATCACCCTCATCAACAGACGATCGTCTGAGATAAAATCAATATTCTGCGCTCCGGTATCCACCACTATTTTCTTGCCCAGTGCAATCTGCAGAACCCTGTTTGATTCTAATAGCTCATGCAGTAAAGCGAGTGAGTTTACGGTGCCAGGACGAACTACCAGTTCATTATTTTCAGCGGTCATCAGCTCTTTTTGCGCGTTTATCTCATCGGCCAAACGGCCGCTCAATTTGTTCATTCTGATAAAAATATCCTGCAAATTGAGCTTGTTATCGCCATTCAGTGCATACGGCAAAGCCTCGGTGTAAGTTTGCAGACCGGTCACGGTGTTCATGATATCATGATAAAACATACGTTCGAAGATACGTTTCTGTTTCTCATGGCTGATATCATGTACTACGAATAATACAAAAGATTGAGATTCGATATTCAGCGGGAAGGCCCATACTCTGAGATCAAGTGCAGTCCCGCTTTTCTTCTGAATAACCCGGCATTCCTGAACAGCTTCCTCGCCTCTCAAGGCGGATAATATGCTGCCTACCGCACCGCAGGTGCTGCAGAACAGTGAAGTGCCGCAGCCTCCAGGCATTTCTGCAGCATGGTTGCAGCCGATCAGTTCACCGGGACGCAAGCCAGACACTGTTTCAAAACTCTCGCTCTCAAACAGTTTAAGTGTGATGCCATTGGCGAAAACAATCTGACGGTTGCAGTTAAGGATCATGACAATATCCGGCAACAGATCGACGATTTGCCGGAGACTGAAGATAGAACAGACCAGTCTTATCTGTCTTTCGATTTCCGCTCTGGAACTGCGTTCAGCCGGCGCAAAATAAGTGATAACTGCCTCTTCATTCATCGCACCAAAACCTCGCTATTATATCACCGCATACTACGATGCCAGGGCAGTTCTCACAATAGAACACCTCTTAAAGACGTACACCTTGTCTTTAGCATCAATAATTAGCGCTACCGGTAATTTAAGATTTACTACAGATAAAAACCACCTGTGGATATTCCCCTTCATCCAGCATAAAACGATCATATAGATGCTCCAGGTTGCTCAAATCAACCCGGCCGAAACCGGCTGGTTTCGTTGTGCATATGCTCATTTTAGCATGCTCTGAACCGGCTTAAAAAGGGAATCCGGCTAACGAGTGATCAAGTTTATCCACAAAATGAGGAGTGTCTAAACTAATAAAGTAGGCAGTGAATAGGTTTATACAAGTGTGGTTTGTATATGAGGTAAAGTATTAATAGAAGTGGATTCCTGGAAATTCGCCCCCTACCTTTTGACTGCCGTTCAAACGTTCTCCCCGGTGAACCAGCTTCGGACTTTGGCGGATTCCATAGAATTCTGGTGACTTGATTAAGCAGCCTGCTGGAGCCTTTCGTACGGTTGAATCAGAACTTCAGCCGGTATCCCTAATCCATCGTGCAAGCGCCGGATCATCTCCAGTGATAGAGAGCGCTTCCGGTTCATTATTTCAGATACCCGCGAGCGGCCCCCCAGATACATCTCCAAATCCCGGCGTGTCAATCCCCTGCTCTCCAGAAAATACTTAATTGCTTCAACCGGGTCAGGCAGAGGAATGGGATAATGCTGGTTCTCATACGCCTCAACCAGTGTAGTCAAGATTTCCAGGCGGTCAGCTTCTATAGTTCCCGGCCTGGCATCAAACAGCCGTTCAATTTCCGCCAGAGCTTCTTCATAATCTTTTTCGGTTTTTATCGGTTTAATTTCCAATTTCATTTTCTTACCTCAAATCGTCGCGGCGTTTACAGAGTCATATTCCTTATGAGTACCAACAAAACGGATATAGACAATTCGATACATATATTGGATTGCTACAATCACACGATATTTGTTCCCTTTAATATTAAAAACGACTCGATTATTGGCGATAAAGCTGGCGTTGCGGTACACAGTTTTAATGTTATCAGGCCTCTCCCAATCGGCCTGTTTTACATCGGCGAACCAGGATTCAAGACTGGCTTGCGCATCCGGATAGCGTTCCCAGAAATCCCGGAGTTTTTTGCGTGAAATTATCCGCATACTGAGATTATATCATGTTACCAAAATGGGAACAATAACTACCGGCGAAGCTGCCTCGTTTCTTGAGAAATTTTCAGGTGATAGTACAACAGGTCTGCTAATTGCAAATGGTGGGCCTTGGGGGACAGTTCCCGAACTTCTGTTTGAGAAGAAGGGATTGATACCAGCGGTGCAGCAGTTGCTGGTTTCACAATCAGACCGTCATCCATAAGCTTCCAATCTACCCTACGCGTTTTTGCGGCATATGAGTATCGCGGAAGTTTACCCATATGCGGTACCACTCTTTCCTGATGTACTTTGGCGTCATTAAGCAGCTTGCTTGGGCAGAGGTGACTAACCGACTAAGGCCTCTGCCATCTAGGATAGCTACCCTTCAACTCCGGAGCGAACGACCACATAATAACTAAAGCTGGCATATAGGCCGGTGAAGAACTCTGGGCATTCATTGATTGCCCAGAAGGCAAGAGCAAAAGATGAGCAATCTATTCATAAAGACTTCCCAATTCTAACCCGATGAGTCAATGGTACTTTACGTTGAATTGTCTTGGAACTTGATCCGGCATATCAATAGCAGTATTTAAAGATGCCAATTACAGCCGTTTCTCTCTATATTCGATTCCATAATTATCACATAACTCACGTATCTCCTGCGGTATTTTCCACGCAACTAATATTGCCTGCACTTTGCCTGAATTTACTGGATAACCTCGGCGAGCGCAAAGCAACACCTTGTATTTAAGTGCTTGGAACGCTCCTGGTTTCGCATCGCTCGTTTCAACTTCCACTACAGCGTAACGTCCTCCTTCAAGTTGGAAAAAAACGTCAGCCAAATCAGCGGTGTACTCACAAGGGGCAGTGTCAGTTATGCCAGGAACTGATATAACCCCTGAAAGTCCCAAATCCTGCGGGTGATTTGCACACCATTCCTTCAATCGCTTGTGGTCGGGACCTTCTCCACCTCTGGGGTATTTAGCGTTTCGCCTTTCTGCTGCTGGGTTATCGCCTGCTGTAATATTTTTAAGCTCTTTTTCCAGCCATTCGCATACTTTTTTTAAAACAGGATCTCGGGGATTTATTTCAGCCAATGCGGCTTGCCAAGGCAAGGCCTGGTCTAGAGGAATTCCTGGCGGTTGTGTGTATAACTTCTTAAATGGTATCAGTCGCCGGAGTTGAACAGGGGTTTCCTTCAAATCTGGAAAAGTATCTATCCAATAGTCGTTACTTGCCACACCGACAGCAACCAACTTGGCAGGCTTATGCCCATGTGCAATGAGGATGACATCATTTGGTTGAACCGAAGGATCACCTTTTCCTGCGAATTGTGGCCCTCTTCCATAACCATTATCGTAATCATCAGGTCCCCACCCCATTATCGCGACGCCCTCGTTCATAATTAGCTGTTTCCAGCCCTTTTTACCGTCGTGCTGCACGTTTGGTGAAACCACCCAATAATGCCTTTGCTTAGTCATTTTGTCTCTCCGCTTACGTCTCTTCTGTATTTGGGTGACACCACCTGTAATATGTATTTTCCCCAATGCTTTTTCATTTTGAATTCCTGAATTTGGCAAGAAGTCGGTTGATCAGGCAAATGGATTATTTTCTTCATTCACAACCCGCAGCTGCTCAACTAGAAGCTCTTGGAATAGTCCCAACGCTTTAGTCCTCGCCTCGGTCGGTGAATACGTTGAGGCGAAGTCAAACAACCTTCCCAAGTCTGCCCGTAGCACTAGTGCAACACCAGCATGCGCGGCATCTACTTTGGCACTCCACAAGATGCTCTCCGGATTGACAGGCGCGAATATGAGGGGCACTAGTTCTACGCTTGCGAGACTGGCCCGCAGTCTATTAACCTCTGGCATTAACGTAATCAGTTTCTTGCTTATATCATTTGCAGCATGTACGCTGATAACTAGAGCCTTGTCAGAATCGGGTTGAATTGCAACCAAGTCATATCCTGGTCGCCCTATTGGCTTCCCAAAGAAGAATACCAAGAAGCCCATGCTCCCTAGCAAATACGAGACTGCTAGTTCAAGTTGGTTCGCCAACGAAGGGTCAGGGTAATCAAGGCACAGATAGCGCCGCAAATTCTGATGTCCGTCAACAAATGTAGTCATGTGCCTTTCTTGAAGAAGCGGCGAAAGTGCCCTCCAACCGAGGCCTTGCTGATTCCGCGTTTCGGGCTCTTGGTGTAACCACTCTGCATCAATAGGCTCCGTAGTCCACTTCTCGTACAACCATGCCCTCGCCTCGGAAATGCGACCCCCAGTCTTTATTTCTTTTTTCAGCAAAAAGAAATTGTCTTGTCTCTCGATAATGTCAGCGTCGGTAAACCCGACTTTATCGTTCAAGACCTGCATCTTTCCGTCAAGCTCATACCTAATCTCGTAGCTCAACGACACATCGGTC
>DAOUFH010000302.1:0-13780 GCA_034429955.1 Dehalococcoidales bacterium | reverse complement strand
GCGGCCACCAAAAGCTTCACAGCCCAGTTGACTGCTTTATATCTGCTGGCGCTTTCTCAGTCTAACGGTGGAAACAGGTATCCGGACCTGATTATCGATTTCCGCCAGTTGCCCAGCAAGGTCCAGGAAACCCTGGCTCTGGAAAAAGTGATCAGCCGGAGCGCCCGCCAGCTGGCTAACTATGATAACGTCTTCTTCGTGGGCCGGGGTATCAACTATCCCATTGCGCTGGAGGGGGCACTCAAGCTTAAGGAGATTTCCTATATTCACGCCGAGGCCTATGCCGGAGGTGAAATAAAGCATGGGCCCTTTGCGCTGCTGAGCAAGCAGACGCCGGTTGTGGCGATAATCTCCCGGGATAGCTCTCATGATGCCATGCTGACCACCGTCAAAGAAATACGGGCGCGCGGTTCGCCGATTTACGCCATCGTCGAAGATAGCGACGATTCCATAATCGATATGGCCGACTACTTAATACCCGTACCTTCCACCAGGGACATCTTTATGCCGTTCATAAATACCGTGGCGGTACAGTTGCTGGCTTATTTTGCCGCCAAAGAACGCAGCTGCGCCATCGATTTTCCGCGTAACCTGGCCAAAAGCGTCACGGTAGAGTAATTGTGCCGTAAAGCGGAGGCTTTGCCTGACCCGGCATAAGGCAAAACTGAAGCTGGACAATTAGCCTATTGAAACTGATTATTTTCACAGAGTAAAATGTAGGTATCTATAAATTTTTATACAGGTCTTATTAAGTTCTCGGGTTACAGGTCAAAAAAATAAGAATAGATTCAAATTTGGATCGCAGGCAGGTGAAAAATGTCATTCAGCAAGAAAGTATTCGGTCTACTGGTGATAATTGCATTATGCATAAACATCCTGGGAGTCGTTAATTTTGAAAAACCGGTCCAGGCTGCCATGACCTGGACTGCCAGGACTTTTACAACTGACGATAGCCGTATCGTGCAGGGCGATCCCTGCGTGATTTATGATGCCGCAACGGGAAAATATAAAATGTGGTATACCCAAAACAGCGGTTCGGCGGCTGATTTGAATACAGTAATAAGTGATCTGGTAACCGAGTCCAACAGCCTGGCCACCAGGATTAAAAATCAAGATTTCAGCGGCCCGGTGACCCCTTCAGACAGAGAGGGATTTAAAGATGTTCTGAATTATTTGGCCAATACCAGTTCTGCCAATATAGTGACCTTGATCCAGGGCCCCAACTCGAGTATTGCCTATGCTGAATCACCCGACGGAATAAACTGGACTACAGCTGCTAGTTTTAGCGGTTCTCCTGCCGATAACTGGGATGATTTCGGAGTCTCTTCACCCTGGGTGATCAAGAACTCCAGCGGCAATTATGAGATGTGGTACAACTATGTCACAGTGAATGCTGCTTCAGTACAGACCCTTTTCGCTGATATCAAGAGTAAAGTGGATGGACTTACTGATCCCCAAATCGATACGTTGATAACAGATTTATTTATCGATAAAGATTTAGCCGCCTTTATCAATGATTTTAAAACTTATGTGTATGATGCCGATAATGGGATTTTAAATAGGATAAAAGATGATATAAGTGATATACTGACCGCGAATCAACCCAGAATCGGCTATGCGACCTCCAGTGATGGGAGAACCTGGAACAATTTTGCCCAGATAACTATCGGCGGCAGCGGGATCTGGGATCAGGTGGGAGCGCTGTCACCTTCAGTTGTCAAGATAACGAATAATTCCTATGAGATGTGGTATACCGGTCTGAATGTCGGGTTGGATGCCTTTTTCGACCTGCTGCATACCGGTATATCCAAGACCGAACTGCTGACCGCTCTGTCCGATTCCATTGAAGTAACCATTGGCAAAGCTATTTCACCGGACGGCACCACCTGGCTGAAGCAAAATGATAATGGTGATGTCCTGGGAGCTAATCTGGTAGGAAATGGTGATACTAACATCGAAGGCCTGGCTTTCCCGAGCGTGATCAGGAACACTAATGGCAGCTATGATATGTGGTATACGAAATTCAGTTATTCCTGCAACTCGCTGGTCGATCTGCTGCTGGGCGGCACCTTGACGGATGCACTGAACGGGCTGGATACCGGCATTTATCATGCCGCTTCCACAGCTTCGCAAGGAGGTCAGAACTGGACGGCCGATGCCTCTGCGGTGATGACTCTCGCCGATACCGGCAATCCGAAAGTCATAGGCGCTCCGGCGGTGGTACGTAACGGCAACCGCTATCTGGCCTATTATAGTTACGGCAATGTTACCAATACCGGTAGTTTTATCAGCGATGTAATCGATCATTCTCTTTCAACTGCTTTAGCCAACAGTAATGCTAAAGTCAGGGTTGGAGTAAAGGAATATAACGTTCCCTATGTTCCTCCTGCCACTAACCCCAGCGGCACTGTGGCCGGTGGAAATCAGGTTGATACCGGGGATTTGGAGTTGGAAGGTAACCTGGTGGTAGACGCCGGTGGTGTGGTACAATCCCCTGTAACTATCCATACCGGGGACGGGAATCTGTCCATTGAAATCGAAGCAGGCCTGGTAATGAAAGACTCCCAGGGTAATCCCCTGAGTGAGATTTCCTGCGCCCCGACTGTGGGTATACCGCCGGCTCCGCCGGAGAATACCCTGGTGCTTTCTTATGATTTCGGACCTCCCGGTGCAACCTTCAATCCTCCGCTGCAGATGACTATTGATTATGATAATCTGCTGGTGCCTGCAGACGAGGAAGATACTATTTTTGTGGCCTACTGGAACGGATTGCAATGGCTGACGGTGCCCTGCGTGGTGAATACCGAGACCAATCAGGTCACTTTCAGCATCAGTCACTTCAGTACTTACTCTCTGATGTACGGACCGGCTTTGCCTCCGGAAGGCGCAACCAGTACGCCTACCGCGACGACAACCGTAACTCCGACGCAGCCGACTCAACCTACCCAGCCGACGACTACTGTGTCGACGACTTCACCTACCGGTACGACCACTACTACAGGCGAACCGGGACCCGGAGGGACTCCGGTATGGGTCTGGATTATCCTGGGTGTGGTTGTTGTTCTGGCGGTTGTTGCGGTGGTAGTCATGATCATCAGACGGCGTAACAGCTAGAAAGCATGTTATAATAGAAAACGTCCGAGGTCCCCGGGGTCTTAACTCGGGGGCCTCTTTTTTAGTTAACAGTTGTCAGCCGGCGGCTGTCAGGTGGGGGAGAAGGTGAGTTTTAAGTGATAGTTTGGTAAGAAGAATAAAAATTAGACCCAGCATCATAACCAAGAGGGAAGGGATACGTTATAGATAATAGAGCTCAGGTTGTAGGCATAAAGTGCTGAAATTTATTTTGTTTGTTACGAGTTTAAACCTTGGGTAAATAGATTTATGAACAGGATAATCAGGATAGCCGGTTTAATAGTATTGCTGCCGGTGTTATTAATAGGAAGCCTGGTACAACCGGTGGTTGCGGCTGAGAGCATCAGTGATTATTACAGCATCAGCTACAGTGCCGCTTTGAGCAAGACTGAGGTAACCGGCAGTGAAATATTTTTTCTGAATGTCAGTGTAACAGCTTCCTGTAACAAAGATTTACCTATTACTGCTACAGAAGCCTATATTTCCGGCATGGTTGTAGCCCTCAACAATTCAACCGGTGCTTCCGTCACCTTGAATCCGGTTTACGATGTTACCCTGTCCAGTTTTCCTCAAGCGGCCGGAGAAACTACCTCAGCCTCCCAAACCGTTAATCTGCAATTCCCAGGTGATGCTGTTTCCGGCAGCTATACCGTTTATGCCCAGACAATTCAGGCCCTCATAAGGTCGGGATTGTGGGTGGATGTTACTGCCTGGCTGCCGTCCATGAAGCAGGTCGGCACAGTGACCTATACCGGCACTAGTTCCGGAGGCGGTGGCGGATTCGGATTCAGCGGAGGTGGTCAGGGTGAAACAGCCTCTATAGATATAACGGGAAGTTCGCTTGCGGAATATTTGAATTCAGAGGGCCGGACCAGTGAAGCGCTGACGGCTGCTTCTCTCGACGGAGGGTGGCAGCTGGATATAGCGCAGGACACTCTGATAAGCTATCCCGACGGTACCGTTCCTGTGCTTGACCTGACGGTCGTGGAAGAAAGCAATATTCCGGAGAGCGATACTGCCCTGTACGGGGTGATATACCGATTGCAACCGGAAGGCCTGCAGTTCAATCCGGCGGCCCGGTTAACCGTAAAATATGATCCGGCGGATCTACCGGCAGACGTTCCCGAGAGCGCTCTGAAAATCGTACGCTGGAATCCGGACAATTCAACCTGGGAAGCCCTGGAATGCTCAATCGATACCGAAAATCATACCCTTACCGCCAGTCTGGAGCATTTTAGCTATTATGCGGTGGCCGGCATTGTCCGTCCGGCTGAATTCGAGCTGACTGATTTTGCAGTGAGCCGCACCAACCCGGAGCGAAATGAAGCTTTCAGCGTGAAAGTCCGGGTGACGAATAGCGGAGATTTAGCGGGAACTTATCAGGCTGTATTGACTATTAACGGGACTGATTATGCTACCAGAGAGGTGGAACTGAGCGCGGGAGAATCACAGGAAATCTCTTTCAACGTCACACTGGATCAACCCGGAGTATATTCTTTGGGCATCCAACCCTGGATGCAAAAACTGACTGTAGCCGGTGATGATCCGAGTCCTACTGTTGATGCTACTCAGTCTCCGTCTGACAACACACCGGCAGCCGTGAGCGTATTCAGTTTTTCAGACCTGAAAATATTAGCCTCAGAGGTCAGTTCAGGCGAGACAGTCGATATCACATTTGTGGTCAGTAACTCCGGCTCGGAAAGCGGTGAATGCCGGGTAGAAGTGAAAATGAACGGTGAGACAGTTGAGACCAGGCTGATAACCCTGGAAGGCGGCAGTTCTCAGACGGAAACAGTCACACTGAAAAATGTCCCGGCCGGTGTCAATCTGATAGAGGTGAACGGACTGACCGCCGGATTTACGGCTCAACCATCTAAAAGCGAGCTCAATCCACGCAATACGTTACCAGTCTGGGCCATCATAGCGGCCGGAGTTTTTATTGTTTTGCTGGTACTGGCTCTGCTGGGCTGGTTGATTTACCGTTTGATAAGAAAGCGCAGGAAGACTAACTGATTAAAGGCTTATTTTATACGTAAGAACCTGTCCAAAAGCCTGTTTGACGCAAAAGCTTATACGGATAGTACTGTATTGCCCTTCTGTGACAGCAGGTATGAATTGAAAGCCAGTGCCTCGGCATCGTGATTGCGTTGAGATATTATAATCAGGCTTACCTGCTGGCGGACCCTGGCCAAAGCCAGGTTAATAGTCTCGCTGCAAGGGTTATCTGTGGATACCCGGCTAAAATTACGGTATTCCAGTTTCAACAACGCCGACAGTTTGCGGGCAGGTAAGCTGTCAGACTGGCTGATACGTCTGATATTGGTGCGCAGCCTGGTGATGTCAGGCGGGTTCAAATAACGCTGCGGATTCTCCTCGATCGAGATACTATTGATCAAATTCATCGCCTTGACTACCAGATCGATTGCTGAAAGTATCTCGGTAATCAGGATAACTTCTTTCTGATTATAGGCTGCCAGTGCGGCGGGAATGTTATCTGTGCCTAAAGTCAGGGCGGTCATAAGCAGATTACCGGCGATAATATCGGCTTCTTCCGGATTGTTGGCAGACAAATTGATCAGGATAACAGCCGGCTGTCCTTGAAATTCGGTGAATTCCTTACTGACCATCTCATTATATTTGGAAGAGTGCTTCCAGTCGATTTGCTTCAGGCTGTCACCCGGCTGGTAGAAGCGGTTGCCATAATATTCAATGCCCCGCCTGAGCCCCTGCAGCGATTTCAAAGAGCTCAGACTGGAGATCAGAGGCAAACTGCCGAGACGGGCTCCTGAGATGTATTTACGGGCCAGCCAGAGGGCATATTTGGCACGCGGGATAATCAGCAAAGTCAGCGGTGTCAGGCTGAATTTTTGCTGCCATAAACCCCAGCGGTCACAGGCGAATCCTGTCAGTTCAACAGCGGAAGGCCCGGCAAGTGACGGCGTAATAACCACTGATAACTGTGAGTCTTTTTGAGCCGCATCCGGATTTTTCACTTTAACCCAGTCGCTTACGGAGACGACCAGCAGACGGCCGGTAGCCTTGCCCAGCGGATGCACGGAAAGCGGCAATTCCTGGCTATCTCCTGCTACGATACGGGTCTGAATGGTTTCAAAAGTGACCGGTACAGAGGGCATATTCTTGAAAATATAAACAGAAAGACCTGCTAAATAGACTGTTACGATTCCAGTGGCAACGGCCATGACCGGAGAAGCGACCGCCAGGCTAAGCAGGAACAGTACCAGGATAAATATGATTAACAGCAGCAGGGTCGAGGTAGGCTTTCTGCCTGAACTGGAAGGTAACGGTACAACCGCCGTTTTCTGTAATTCAATATTCACTCCCAGCATAACCGGCAGCGAGATTAGAGTAGAGAAATAAAAGGGTACAGTTTCTGAAAAAAGTACCGCCAGAGCGAAAAAAACAAAGAGAGTGGTCAAAAAGACGACAGCGGGTGACAGCCTGCGCAGCCAGACGAAAATAGACCAGCCCAGAATAAGCAGCGGCACAAATGAAAAACTCAAAGGCGAAAGGACGGCCGCTGCCGCTAGGGCCACCGCCATATAGAGCCGGACTATTAGATTAAGTCTTCGCTGCAGAACTGTCATAATTCAATTTTGGGAACCGGGACTTTATTGAGAGCCCTTTCCAGTACTATGCCGGGGGTGATTTCATCCATCTCTACCTCCGACCTGAGGCGGATACGGTGCTCCAGCGCCAGATGGGCCAGATGCTTGATATCATCCGGAATAACGAAATCGCGGCTGTCCATCAAGGCCTGGACCCGGGCGCATTTATAAAGAGCGATGCCGCTGCGGGGACTGGGACCTGCCAGGACATCGGGGTCGGCCCGCAGAGTGTGAATTAACATAACAATATAGTCCACGATTTGCGGAGAGACCTGGATGCTTTTAACTACATCCTGGACTGTGATAATGTCATCAATGGTAGCTACAACTTGGATATCGGGGGTATCAATCCTGTCAATATTGGCCAGCACCTGCTTTTCCTCTTCCGGGCTGGGGTAGCGGCTGTCCACACGCAGTAAGAAACGGTCGATTTGCACGTCGGTGAGCGGATAGGTGCCTTCGCCTCCGGCCTGGACCTGGGTGGCGATAACCATAAACGGCCGTGCCAGCTTGAAGGTTTTACGTTCAACGGTTATTTGCTGTTCCTGCATGGCTTCCAGCAAGGCGGACTGAGTCCGGGGTGTGGTACGGTTGATTTCATCGGCCAGCACCACATTGGCGAAAAGCGGCCCTTCGATAAAAGTGGCCGGTCTTTCCGTCGAATAGATATAAAACCCGGTTATGTCCACCGGCATCATATCGGGAGTGAACTGCACGCGGTTGAAAGTACCTCCTATTGCTTCGGCAAAGCTTTTAGATATAGTGGTTTTGGCGGTACCGGGAGAACCTTCGATAAGGAGATGGCCTCCTGCCAGCAGCGCCAGCATCAAGGCTTCTTTCACCTCGTTTTTGCCTATCACTACCCGGGATATTTCCGCCATAATTTTATGATATAAGTCAGCAGCCCGATTAATATCAGTATTTACCAATTAATTCCCCCTTTTTAAGCATATAGACTGTAAATATAACAAAGATGATTGCAGTCAATATTACCAGTATATAAGGATTATTCAACCATTGTCTGACATCTGCCAGTGTGACTTTGGATTGGTCCAGCGGGCTGGTGCTCAGATGCGAGACATCCATCATTACTCCCGGATTATCATAATGGCTATGGATAATATAGTTGATAAAAGCCCTGTTATCATTCTGTGTCACCATGGTGTTGATAATCAAGCTGGGATCTGCAATGACCACCAGGTAACCGGCATCGTAATTACGGCCGGCAGCTACCGGAAAGGGGCCGGAAGGTTCAGCCTTGTCCTGGGTACCGTTTGAGTTGATATCCAGGAAGCTGTTTTGGGATGACCAGGCCAACACCGTCCAACCTGTCGTTGTGTCTAGAGCGGTGGCATGATTTAGTGCGATGGCCTGTATGCCCGCATTTTGAATATCCGGGGAAAAATCGGTTATACGGGGAATATAGGGAGTTTTATAGCAAAACAAAGGGTCCAGCAGTTCGTAATTAAAGAAACGCAGTTCCAGTTCCAGATATTGTAAAAGCTGATTACCAAATCCGAAATCATCCATTATGACTATCTGGCTGCCGTTAGCAAGATCATGCTTAATACCGGCCAGTTCATTCGGGCTATATTCCAGATAGGGAATAGTGATAATAACACTCTCTGACGGAGATTGTTCGAGACTGGCTTCGGATTCTACGACTGTAGCTCCATATTCAGTTACAAAGGAGTTAACGCCGTTCCACATTTTATTGGAGGTCATGAAATCCTGTGCTGAGGGATAAAACCAGATGGCAGTTAAAGATACTACCAACAGCACGGCCAGGACAATCAAAATCAAGCTAGAGGTTCTCATGTCCCGACTCCCTCTCAATCTTTTCGGATAGCTCCCGTCCGTTCTCTAATTCAGCCTGCTCCGGGGTATGTCTGGAATAAAGCAGTTTTTCTATTATAAGCGTGAAATCATATAAATATTTGCCCAGGGGGCCGAATTTGTTTCTAATCTGGGCGGCATATTCACGCAAGGTCAGTTCGGGTTTGAAAATAATGCTGGACAGTCTCTGTACCAACTTAACTGCGTTTCGGTACCAGCCCAACATCGCCTGAGAAGCGTTGGCGTTAGCGTTTATGACTGTTTTTGAGGCTGCAGCCCGGACGGAAGGATTGGCTGTTGCGGCCTGAATGATGACCGCGTTTCCAATAGGCTCTGCCGCGGTTTTTTGTTTCAATCTTAGGTGGAGAGCCTTTCTTAATCTTAGAGGAAGGATTATAGCCAGTCCTGCTATGACAAGTAAAATCAGACCGCAGACCAGGTAGTTGAAGATGAATAGATTGCGCGTGACAGTGAGCGGAGCGAACCAGGGTTCTTGCGGATTGACTTGAATAGTCAACTGGGAGCGTCCGAAAAAGTTCCAGTTCAGTCCGGTCTGCACTCTGCCGGTAAAATACCCGCTGTCATCAGTTTGCTGCGCAATTTGATGTTTATTCAGCACAGCCAGAATCTCGGCATTTTGGGGGGAACCCAAAGCGGAGTCCAAACTACCGGAGAGGTCGAAACCACCCGGCATCAGGATCAGCGCTGGCAGATCGATATCCAGCACAAGTGGGACCTGTGTAACTTCAAAAACACAGATGCCGTTTACCGGTGCGTAACGTTTATCGGCGGGCACGTTGATGTTGAGGGTATGCTTACCCAGTTCGATATCAGCCGCTAGCGGAAGCTGAACGGTGAAATAAACCGGGGCGTCGCTATAGTGGTACAGGTTGCCGTCAAGAGAGACTGCGGCTTCTTTTCTTTCCACCGGTGGTGCTTGCCCGTAATCTAAAACGCATTCGAAATCGGCGGACAATCCCGGATAAGCGCCGTTTTCAAGGGTGATTTGCAGGTCGGCGGAATAAAACAGAATATGCAGTATCTGTATTTCACTGGAAGCTCCCAGGTAACTGCCGATGTCTGCGTCCTGCGGGAAAAACACCGCCTGAACTTCGGACTGGCTGATATAGCGATAAGGCACCGCGAAAGAGCCCTGAAAACTGCCGGAAGCATCACTGTCTACGCTCAATAATACGATGCCGTCCAGCAGGATATCGATGTGCCGGCCGCTCAGCGGCCTGGAGAGAGAAGTCAAGCTGCCGCTAAATTCAACGCTGTCTCCCACAAAGGCGGTATCCGGATTGATTTCCAGGATCAACTCAGTGGGCTTTTGCAGCTTCTCCAACTCCTCGGGTGGTAGTGTTTCCAGAATATCGGGATCTATCAGGATTTGGTCATAATCAGCCGGAGCCTTTTCATATAAATCCAGCATAGCCTCCAGACGGTCCAGTTTGGTCAGGATTTCCTGGTAAACGACCAGCATCTGGTTGGATGGTGACAGTGTATCTATCCTTAAATAAACCCCGGTGTCAGTGACCGCAGTCTTCAATTCCGTCAGCCTGTCATAAGCTTCAGGCAGGAGAGCCGTTAACCTTTCATAGGCAGCTTTGGCCTCTTTCAAGCGGTATTGTTTCACCAGGTCGTTTTGTTCCTGCCAGACTGTATAAACCTCCACGATAGTTTCTGATAGACTGATGCCCGACGCAGCGAAAGAGGCAGTAGGCTGGCTCAAAGCGTCGGGTATATTGGTGAAGGGCATCTTGTTCAGATCGGTCTGAGTACCGGCTTCATCACGCTGGATTATGGGGTCGAGCGAATAAGAATAATAAATCAACAGGGATAGTCCGTTGAATATCAGCTGGGCATCTGCGGGATTTTCATGCTCCTGCTGGGCATAGACCGGTGAAGGCAAAAGCAATAGTATTGCCAGGAACAGCGCAAGCCCTATTCTCTTAACAATTGATACGGACATGATTCCCGCTACCTGAGAATTTCAATTACTTTCATGACTACAATTACTAAAAAACCGGCAAAAATTACTCCGCTCAAGGCGTTTAAAGCCGCTCTGCCGCGCGGATTCACGAATACAAAAATCAGGGTAATTATCAAATAAGCGATGGCATTGGCTATGAAATAGACCGAGAGATCGTTCTGGCCCAAAATAGCCAGAATTATATCGATAAGGAAGAAAGCTATCAGTAAAGCGAAGATGAGTTTATTATAAGTCCTCAAGAATATACCTCCAGGGTAATCCTGGATGACTGTTTATGCCTGCTTTCGGTCACGATTCTAACCGGTTTTTCCAGGGCTTCGCTGACGACAGCAGCTGCAATCGAAGCTGTCGGACTGCCGACGCACTGGTAGTAGAGGATATCTTCAT
Source organism: Dehalococcoidales bacterium (assembly GCA_034429955.1). Classification (GTDB taxonomy): domain Bacteria; phylum Chloroflexota; class Dehalococcoidia; order Dehalococcoidales; family UBA3254; genus DATIKD01. Next base: position 2,806 of record DAOUFH010000302.1, on the reverse strand, counting down.
AACCCATTCTGTCGCCGAAGACTTCTACGACTAAACGGGAATCCGCGATGTTGACTTTGACGCCGCTGGCGATATCCAGCACACCGGTTAAAAGATAGGTAATGGCTGATTCTATCTCATCGGCTGTGTTGCCGGGCTTGTTGTCCAGCATAGCCACATTGATGCTGCCGGGAGTGGTGACCGCCAGCGCCATATCATCTGCACCGGGACCGTATCTGACAATGAGCCTGCCGGGTAATTTTTCTTTAAATTGAAAAGAATCGGGATGGTCGACCAGCGGTATCAGCGCCTGCGGCTGTCCGTTGCGCAGGGAGGAGGGCAGATATATCGCCCGGGTCTGAATGCCCAGTTCTTCTATGAGGGCTGCAGTATTTTCCATACCTGTCTTGAGCAGTACTCTGCTGGCTTCCGGAGAGATATAGGGGCGGGCATTAGCCAGTACTGCACAGGTAAGACCCAGAATCAAAGTAGACAGTCCGACTGCAGTCAGTGGAACTGACCCAATGATAAAATAAAAAATCGGCGCCATAACAGCACCGCTGACTGCCAGGACTATCCCAATTATTCTATAGGAATTTTTCACCAATTCTCCTTTAATATTACGGTAGGGAGTGTGTAAAAAGTCAATAAAATTTATCCTGCTATGCGGTTAACATTTAACTAATCGTAAAATCTTTTATATTAATTTAACTATTTACTACTGATTACTATTGGCTGACTATACGGAAAGCCGGTTCAGCCGCCAGCGCCGCCAGCTGTTTTTCAGCTTCAATTTCCTGGGATTCCGTGCCTGTAAATCCCAGCCAGATGCAGCCTTCTGCACCGCAAACGCCTCCGGAGGAAATCAGCTCTGCCGTTACCCCGGTTAATAATTGCAACGCCTCCAGTTCAGTAAAAATCTCACCCGGCATGGGCAGGAATCTCAACCCCTGGTTGCCCGGACTATTCAATTTATTGGCGATGGCATCCAGGTTGCCGGGTACCCTTTTTTCCAGTCCAACCGGGATTAGCAATCCCACGCGTTTACCTGCCAGGGCTTGCAATATCGGGATGATAGTGCCGCCGTTGGGATTACCTACCATGATAGCCGCCCGGCGGTTTGGCATATCCAGTGCATTGGCTCCCTTGAGGATCAGGTCCCCTTCCTTTAACTGGCTGCATACATCATCGATAGTCAGTCCTTTTTGCCAGCGGCCCTGCTTGATAACCACATCCCCGGGAAAACTGTCTGACTCGGCCAGCCGACCGGCCCCGGTCATTTTATATCCGGGCGGCAGGTTGATGCCTCTAAAAAAACGGGAACGGTTCAGAGATTCGTTTGCTGCGATATCCTTCAGAATCTCCTCTGCGACGTATCCATTGGTAGTACCGGCGATGATAACCAGGGTCCCTGCATTTAAAACCTTTTTAACCCCGGGGTGTTTTGCCAGGGCTCTGCCGATAAGTCTTTTCCCTGCTGAAGGAGTTAACATAAATGTACGCATATCCAGAGTCCTCCTGAGCCTAATTATCATTTTATTATGAATGTAGCAGGAAGTCTCGTGGAATGCAATAAAACCGGTGAGAAAATGAGTATAGCTGGTTCGTACTACTGAGGTTAGCTGATAGTTTAATCTATCAGATTATAAATAGAGGCGTGTTTGACTACGGGTTTAGCGGAGGTGTGGCTATTATAGTGCTGGCTGTCCTGATGTTCGCAAGCGGTAGGGGCGGCATGCAATTGCCCGGCGCCGGCAAATACCTCCGCGATTTCGCAGCAGATACAATAACCTTCCTGGCAAAAGCGGGAAGAGTAGATACATTTTTGCCCTTTATGATTTTGTGCGGTCTGCATATCGATTCACCTTTTTAATAAGTCTAGCAAGACTTCCCACCGGACTAAACGGTGTTTGTGCCTGTTTAATGTGGGTCTTTTGACCAGTATTAGTCTTTAGAATAAAGTATGCGGCTCACAAAAATATCACAATCGGGCGGGAATTAATCACAACTACGTTAGGTGTAAGCCGTCGGTTTTGGGGGAAAAGGGAAGTTTTAAGTCATAAGTTTTGGGTCATAAGAAAGTCTTACCAGTCCGTCACGTCCGACTGTTTAGATAAAAACAGACGGGCGGGTTAAATACCCGCCCGCCGCATTTATTAAACGACTGATTACTGTTTCAGTGGTACATTTGGGTCGGACCGGCGGTGAGGTGCATCAGCGGACGGACTATATTACGGACGTTCAACGGGCAGTGTTTGACTCCCGGAGGTACATATGCCACGAACGTCTCTTTAATCAGGTGCTGAACGCCGTCAATCCAAAATTCAACCTCGGCGCCCAGATCATGAATATTATCGTAGTTGAAGCCGAAGAAACCGATCAATTCACCGTAGTCATGGACGTGTTCTTCGACCTCATTCTGGCCCTTGGCCAGGTTGGCGGGATGGCCGGGGAGAAACCACATAGCTTTGCAGTAAAACTGGGCTTCCGGAACCACTTCGCTGTCCAGGTAGACCATACGTCTGACCGATGCGGCTTTAGGGTTTTTTATCCATGACGGCACTTTCAGTCCGGCTTTATCACTGAAAACAAAATATTTGGCGTTTTTGTTTTTAGCCAGTTGCTCATCCAATAATTCTTTCATCTCTATATCCTTAATTTTAAATTTCAGGTCTATTTATATTCCTCTCCGGGTCCCATGGTGAAGTGGAAAAGGGGTTTGTCCATCCGCAGGTGCTTTAAAGGACAGTGTTTCAGTCCGGCGGGAATATAGACCATAAAGCTGCGTGTCAGATTGAATTTTTCATCGCCCAGCCAAAATTCAATT
>DAOUFH010000301.1:0-5625 GCA_034429955.1 Dehalococcoidales bacterium | reverse complement strand
GTGAAAGCGTGCTTGCCGACGGTAAAAAAGCCTGGATTGTCTGGACCTGCCAGCCCATCCTGGATGAAAACAGACGTCTGAGCGAAATTTTGTGGATCGGTATCGACAGCACGGCCAAGAAAGAAGCCGAAGACCTGCTGGCGCACCAGATAAAAGAACGGACAGCCATGGAAGAGCGCAACCGTTTGGCGCGCGACCTGCATGATGCGGTTAGCCAGACCCTTTTTTCAGCCAGCATTATAGCTGATGTGCTGCCCAAGCTGTGGGAACGTAATCCGGAGGAAGGCCGTAAACGTCTGGAAGAAATCCGGCAGCTGACACGCGGCGCACTGGCTGAAATGCGAACGCTGCTACTGGAGCTGAGACCGGTGGCGCTGAAGGATGCCGAGCTGGCTGACTTATTGAAACAGCTGGGAGAGTCCATCAACGGACGCGCCAGGATTCCGGTAAAAATAGATATTCGTGGCAAATGCGAACTGGAACCGGATGTCAAAACCGCGCTTTACCGCATCGCCCAGGAAGCTCTGAATAACGTAGCCAAGCATTCCGGGGCCAGCCAGGCCGAGGTCGAGATGGACTGCCAGGATAACACCGTCAGTATGTCTATCAGCGATAACGGCAAAGGCTTTGCCAGAGAAAATGTGCGCGCTCAAAGCCTGGGTCTGGGCATCATGAACGAGCGGGCTAAAGAAATCAATGCAGAGTTGAATGTCGATAGCCGTGAGGGCCAGGGTACCAGTATCACAGTCAAATGGACACGGCCCGGCCAACAATAAAGCGAGGTGAAACTTGGAAATCCGGGAAATATTGCTGCAACTAAAAGAATTGACACTGGAACTGGCGGCCGGTAAACGCCGGCGTTCAGAGACCGTACAGGAATTGTATAAACGAATAGACCCTGAAGTTATCTTCAATTTGCCCGCAGATGAAGCACAAAGAGACTTTATCACCCAGGTTTTTGTCTCACTGGAAAATTTAACCACTGAGGAATTCGCAACTTCACCCGCAGAGATCAACTATTACGCCGAAGTGTTCTCAGGCCAACGACAATTTATACTGGCCGAAGTCCGGCAATTTGAGATAGGCTCTTTTGAAAAAGAAGGCGAACGCCAACCAGCCAAAAAAGCTAAAGCGGGCGAGGTAAAAAGCCGGAGCAGAAAGAACTCAAAACCTCAATAAGACTAGCCGGAGCCTTTTTTAAACTCCTCACGTTGCTCCAGCCATACCTGTACCTCAAGATAGGCCTGCGCCGGGCTGAGCCCTTTTTCCAGCTGCATTTTCCACTGGTCGAGACGGTCCAGCACATCCCGCCGGTCCGCTTCAGGGGTGGACTCCCAGATCGCATCGATTTCCACAGAGATCGTCAGGTATTCCTGTTGTTCAGCGGCTACAAAACCAGCTTTACGCAGGGCTGTAGTTTCGGCCTGACGGCGTTCTGAGGCAGATGCATACATCCGGGCGCGTTTAGCCAGAACCGGTGCCCCGCGCTTGCGAAAATCAGCCTGTTTAGCCTTAATTTTCTTGTAGGCGCATTTGCCGTTTTCACGGTAGCAGCATTCCAGGCAGTCCTCAGCCTGCCATTTAACAGGCGCAGGAATACCGTATTCTTTTAGATGATTATCTTCAGCCGGACAACCCGACCCTCCGAACAAGCCCATGCCGCCTACTCTCCCGGGACAGTTTTCAATATCGGCTTAGATCACCGGCCGCACAATACCGACGCCGGTGTTTATATCTTAACCCCGTCATTAAATTCAGGTCAACCGCCGCCCAATAAAAGGGCTGTAAAACCGGGCCGACTATGGTAAGATAAGGACTATGGTAAAACAGCCTGAAATCAGCCGGGATGAACTGGCCCGAGAACCGGACAAACTGTGGGAAAGCTTTATCAAATTTTTATCCGAAGCCAATACCGCAGATTTGAACGACATTCAGATGGCCGCCCAACTGCCCTTCTGGTACGACCATTCTGTCCGCCAGGGCGGACACTTGCCGTTTTTTGAAAACAACCGGCAAAAATTACAGGACAAGCTGAATGTGCTGATAATGGCGACGCTGGAAGCCCTGAAAATAATCGGCGCCGATAGTCAGTCTGAAATTCTGGCCCGAGCCGCCGATGCCTATATAGCCGGACAGGCTGAAAATGGCTGTGACGGCAATCAAACGGCGGACCTGGAAAAATTCGATAACGAGTACTGTGAGTGTACCCCTCCCCTAACAGTATATCTCGCAAAATTCCTGCAAGCCCACACTGCCGACTTCATTCACATAATCTAGACCGGCGTTACACTTACCTTCAGACCTTATCCGGCGAATTGCGTTTTTGTTCGATGCGCTCTTTGATCAATGACGCAATCACTGCAATCACCAGGAGACCCACTACCACGGACAGGGAAACCGCAATGGGAATATGCACGAAATGAGATATAACCATCTTGACACCCACAAAAACCAGGATAACCGAAAGAGCATGCTGTAAAAAGTGGAATTTGCCCATAGCGCCGGCCAGCAGAAAATAGAGCGAACGCAGCCCCATGATAGCAAACACGTTCGAGGTATAAATAATAAACGGGTCATGCGTAATCCCGAAAATCGCCGGTACCGAATCCAGAGCAAATACCAGGTCCGTAGTCTCAACCGCAATAAGCACCAGGAAGAGCGGTGTAAAAAACACCTTACCCGAACGTCTCAGCATAAATTTGCCGCCCGGGCTGTTCTTTAAGACCGGCAGGAACCGTCTGGCCAGACGCAGTATGGGATTTTTTTCCGGATGAGGCTGGCTTTCTTTTTTGATACCCAGGCGTATGCCGGTGAAGATAAGGAAAGCCCCGAAGATATAGATTACCCAGAAGAACTGCTCGATCAGGACCACTCCGGCAGCGATCAAGAGACCGCGCAGTACCAGTGCTCCCAGAATGCCCCAGAAAAGCACGCGGTGCTGGTGCTGAGGCGCTACCCCGAAAGCGGCAAACAGCACCACAAAGACAAACAGGTTGTCCACGCTGAGGGAATATTCAATCAGATAACCGGTGAGGTATTCCAGTGCGCTGTCGGCTCCACGCCACCAGAAAATCGCCAGATTAAAGAGTAAAGACAGGAAAACCCAGACACCTGTCCAGATGGCCGCCTGCCGGGTAGAAACCACATGGGACTTACGGTTAATTACTCCCAGGTCCAGGGCCATCAGAACAAAAATCACTACACCGAAGCCAATCCAGAGTACCAGATTATCAGTATGCATAGTCCTCTCAATTGCCTGAAGCGGACATTAAAAAAGCGAGACCGCACGGCATTCATTTCCGTGAAGTCTCGCCACTAGATACCATCTCTAGCCGACAGCCGGGAACATAGTTCCGTGTTGACGACCGTCCTTTAACTGGCTACTCCCCTCAGGTTGGTAATATTTTATCAGGAACAGGGGCTCAGGTCAAAACAGCCTGAGAACGACAAACATATGACAGGCCGTACAGTAGATAAATTGTTTTAGTACTGCATCAGGGTAGTCAAGACCTGCCTTTCCTGTTCCAGCTTATAATCTCCTATGGCCTGCATCTCAGATTCAAAATACTCTGCGAAGATCTGAAAGAGGGCGGCATAGCCCGGAGAGACCTTCAATGCGATTGAACGACGCTCCCACTGCCGGTAATATTCATCAGGCAGGCGGAGGCCCGTCTCTGCTCCGATGACCGGCTCCCATTCTGTATAGCTGTCGTAATGCTGCCGCTCATCGATCAGCCAGTTCTTGAGCAGGGCGGCATAGCGGGTCAACAGGACTCCTTTACGAATACCGCTGTTCTCGAACGATTCAGGCTCAAGGTTCTCGAAACTCACCTCTGCCATATCTCCGTCAGTACGGCCATAGCGGTCTGTATAGGTGGTACTCAAATAAATAGAAGCTGCTGGGGAGGAAGTCTTTTGCAGCTTGAGCAGCACCAGGCCGCCTTTGACCTGTCCGGCGGCATCGCTTGCCGCCGCAAAGAGGGTATCCATCTGCATCAGCCTGCCGCCGTCTGCATCCGCCAGGGGACTGCCGAAGACCTTTTCAATACGCCAGCCCTCTGACTGAAACTGCAGTTCCAGGTCAAAGACCAGGGGTGTAACCATATATTCAAATTCATTATCTATGCGTTCTCTGAACTGAACTGCCGAATGCACGGAATAGTAGTTACAGCCCTTGATCTTGCTTATCCGCTCTATAAGGTCAGAATTGAAGTCCACCCCCACCCCGATGAAAGTAGTATAAATCTGACCGTCGGCATTATTCTGCAGATTATGTAAAAGGTTCAGGCTGGAGATATCGCCGGTATTGGGCTGAGCATCGGTGATAACAATCAGTCGTTTTTCATACTCATCCGGATTTAAGTCGCCGGAATCAGCGAATTGAGCGCCGGCCAGTGCCAGACCGGCCTCCAGATTGGTACTGCCGCCGGCGATAATATCATTTACTGACCCTGCAAGGGCCTCTATATCCATTTCTGAAATAGAACTCAGCGGCCTCAGGAGAGAGGCCGTACTGTTAAAGGTAACAATCGCCAGCCGGTCCTCTGCGTTCAACTGACTCAGGATACCCACCACCGCTGCGGCGGCGCTGTTGATCTTTTGGTTAACCGGCCCGTCGTCCTCAGCCCAGGCATCGACCTGCACTCCGTTACCATCATAATAATAGCGGTCATAATTTTCATTCATAGAACCGGAGTTATCGATGACGATCGCCAGTTCCAGCTTTTTGCGCTGGAAATCGGACTTCTTAAGACCGGAATTCAAACCAACTGCCAGGTAATATTCAATCTGTCCCGAAAGAGGGTCACGGCTGACCGCAGTGCTATAGGCCGGACTGTAAAGTTTTTGCGCCGGTTCATTTGCTCCGGTATCGAAATAGTAATCATAAAAAAGACCCTCATAAGTGACATCGCTGGGCAGCGGCAAATAACCGTTATTTATATTCTCACGGAAATTGGCGATATCTTTAGCGCCGCCGGCCGCCAATCCGATATTGCCCGTAGAGGGAGTGGTGACGGCAGGTGTCGTAGCGGTGTAAGTAGTAGATTGCGGGATAATTGTATCATGGGTAGTATCAACAGGCATACCGGCAGCACAGGCGGCAGTAAAAAGCATAACTGCAATCAGTATCATCCCGGCCAAACCGGTTAGCAGCTTTTTCATTGAGACCTCTCCTCCTCGTCAGGATGACCGTCCCGGTCCCAGGTCTTGCTAATTTATACGAAGATAGAGCTTAAATATTACAATCTCAGTCCGTTGAGGGTAAAATAGCGAAAGAATGTGGTCCGGTCAGATTAACCTTCAGTGACTGTCCGGGGATTTCTACATCCTCCAACTCGATATAATAAGAGCCGGGAGAGACAGAACGGCCTTTAGCATCGATCTGGTCCCAGGTCCGGGTAAAAACGGCTGCCGCACCTGCCGCCAGTTTCAGACTGCTCTGACCGGCCTGGAAAGTCAGCACCGGACTGCCTGAATCTGACATCAAGCTGACGATAGGCGGATATTTTTTGAACTCCAGCGGCTGACTGCCTTCATTCCTGAGAGTAATAGTAATCAACACCTCTTCGCCGGCAGAATAGGCCGCTTTATCTACAGCAGCCTCTGCAGACAGATAGAAATCCG
>DAOUFH010000300.1:0-11407 GCA_034429955.1 Dehalococcoidales bacterium | reverse complement strand
CCGCCGATCGAAACGCGGCAGCAGCCGCACATGCCGGTGCCGTCCACCATCAGCGGGTTCAAACTTACTATGGTATTCACTCCGAATGGTTTGGTGGTGAGCGAACAAAATTTCATCATCGGAATCGGACCGATGGCAAAGACCCGCTCTACTTTCTGTGAACTGAGTATTTCTTTGAGCGGTTCGGTAACCAGCGCTTTCCGCCCATAGCTGCCGTCATCAGTGGTGACGATGAGTTCATCGCTGGCTTCGCGCAGTTTGTCCTCCCAGAAAAGCAGACTTTTAGTGCGTGACCCCATGATAGAGATAACCTTGTTGCCGGCTTTCTTCAAAGCGGCTGCGATAGGAGTAATGGGGGCAACTCCGATGCCTCCGCCCACGCAGACTACTGTGCCCAGCTTTTCTATATGGGTCGGTATGCCCAGCGGTCCCACAAAGTTCTCAATGGACTCGCCGGCTGTTAGTCTGGCCAGTCGGCAAGTGGTGGCGCCGGCTTCCATAAAGATAATGGTTACCGTGCCTTTTTGACTGTCCCAGTCAGCGAAAGTGAGGGGAATCCTTTCGCCTTTTTCATCGATGCGGACAATGACAAATTGTCCGGCCCGGGCTTTTTTGGCCACTTCAGGAGCGGCAATTTTAAATAAATGTACTACCGGTGAAAGGTCCTGACGTTCCACAATTTTATACACTGATAGAACTCCTGTATAAAAGCGTTAGGGTAATCCTGGATTTATGGCATTCAAGCATAAATTAAAATGACAGCCTGCAATATTAATATAGACGATGACCTCGCGGAGACCCCGGATATCCGGCGGAATTCAAACAGCCATTCACTTATTAATGTATAATTTAACACTATATGCCTAAATCATCAAATTTATATCGATATTGTCTGAATCACTATATTACATAAAAGTGCAGACAAGAGTATGGCTGGAGTAAGATAATTAAAAAATGCTGAAAAATGCACTAAGAGCTTGAAATGCTTGCTATTCGTGAGGCAGATGGGTTAGTATATTAATGAATTACCCCATAATCAGGTTAAAATGGAAATTACAGCCGGTAAACGATTCTTAATAGAAATTTAAAATATAGCGAGGGGATAAATATGCCTATTGATTTGGTACATGTTGGATTTGACAATTTTTTAGCGGTTAACCGCATTATTGCGATTGCCTCACCGACTTCCACCAATATCAAAAGGGCTATCAAGGAAGCCTCCGCAAAGGGGGTCTTGATAGATATGACCCACGGCAGAAAAACCCGGGCGGCTATTTTTACTGATAACGGCAGTGTTTTTCTTACATCACGTGCGCCTGAAATCATTGCCGGACGTTTGAGTGTATCCCATGTCGGCTCAGTAATGAAATCTGAATCGGACGATGAATAAAGACTGCGCTACCGGTAATATCGGTAATTCCAACCATCCGCTGGTGGTCGTGATAACCGGGCCTTCGGGCGTCGGCAAAGATGCGATTTTGAACCGCATGAAGGAGCAAAAATTACCCTTTTTCTTCATGACCACGGTTACTACCCGCCCGCCGAGGGCCAATGAAGTCGACGGGCGTGACTATCATTTTATCAGCGAGGCTGCATTTCAGAAGTTGCTGGCGGAAAAAGGTCTGCTGGAGTGGGCCAGGGTCTACGGAAACTACTACGGCGTCCCTAAAGCGCCGGTCAAGACGGCCCTGGAAAAAGGTCAGGATACCATCATCAAGGTCGATATTCAAGGGGCCGTTAATATCAAGAAAGTACTGCCGGAAGCGGTCTTTATTTTCATACTGCCGCCCTCCCGAGAAGTGCTGATAAACCGTTTGAAAAAACGCCGGACCGAGTCCGCCGGCGACCTGGAATTGCGTTTGAAAACAGCGGAGATCGAACTCGACAATATCGACCAGTGCGAGTATGCCGTAGTTAACGCCGATAATCAAATCGAAAACGCTGTGCAGGATATTTTAAGCATTATCAGAACAGAAAAGTGCCGTATCAAACCGCGTATCGTATCGCTTTAACGTCCTACTTCCCATCGTTTCCCCAATCCTGTAAAATAAAGCTCAAATGAGCGAAAACTTGACCCCTATACGTCAGCAATACCTGCGTATCAAACGGGAATATCCTCAGGTTATCTTGTTTTTCAGACTGGGTGATTTTTATGAAACGTTTGATGACGATGCCCGCCTGTGTGCCGCGGAGTTGGAGATTGTGCTGACCTCCCGCAGTATGGGCAAGGGCAACGCCGTACCTATGGCCGGTATACCCTATCATGCGGTCGATAACTATCTGGCCCGCCTGATAAACCGGGGACATAAAGTCGCCATCTGCGAGCAAATGACCAAACCGGGCCAGACCAAAGGCATAGTCCAGCGCGAAGTTGTCAGACTGGTCACGCCCGGCACCGTGATTGAACCCAACCTGCTAAGCAGCAAGAGCAACAATTTCCTGGTCAGCCTGGTGATAGAAGGGGATTCGGCCGGACTGGCTTATACCGACATCACCACCGGTGAGTTTTATACAACCCAGACCTCCGTCAACCGTGTTTTAAGCGAATTGGAGCGTCTGAAACCATCCGAAGTGGTGGCGGCTAAAAATACGGAACTGGCTGCGCTGCATTTAAGTGTTCCGGTATCGCGTCTGGAAGAATTTGATTATGACCTGGAAACCAACAGCCGCCGATTGATGGAACATTTCGGAGTTACCTCCCTGGAAGGCTATGGCTGTGCGGGGCTGCCGCTGGCGGTAAAAGCTGCCGGAACAGTGCTGGCTTATCTGAAAGAAACACAGAAGGGCGCGCTGAATCAGTTGACTGCGCTGAGCACCTACTCTCTGGATACCTTTATGGCCCTGGACCAGCAGACTCAGAATAATCTGGAACTGTTCAAAGCGACTCATTCGGGTAAGCTTGAAGGCTCGCTGCTGGCCGTAATCGACCTGACCAGGACCGCGATGGGCGGGAGATTATTGAAAAAATGGCTCGGACAACCTCTGCTTGACATAAGTGTCTTACAGGGGCGCCAGGATGCGGTGGAGTGGTTTTTCAATCACAGCCTGGAACGTTCCAGGGTGATCGCTCTTTTCAGCGATTTTGCCGATTTGGAAAGGTTGATCAATCGCATAAAATCCCGTATCTCCTCGCCGCGGGAACTGGCGGCTTTCAAAAGAGGGTTGCAGGTGGTGCCCGCTTTGAAGGAACTATTGACCGGCTTTCCTTTAAAAAAGCTGCTGGATGAGATCAGGGCTTTGCCTGAACTGGTGAACTTGATAGGGGAATCCATAGTGGAAAATCCTCCGTCCGGTCTGGATGATGGCGGAGTCATCAAACCCGGTTTTTCCGCTGAACTGGACGAAATCCGTTCCATTTCGAAAAATACCAGACAATATTTGATTGAACTGGAGCAAAAAGAGCGGCAGCGCAGCGGTATCAAAAATCTCAAGGTGGGGTATAACCGTGTTTTCGGCTATTATTTAGAGGTTTCTAACGCTAATCTGTCGCAGGTGCCGGAAAATTATATCCGCAAGCAAACACTGACCAACGGCGAAAGATATTTTACGCCTGAATTGAAAGAGTTTGAAAACCAGATACTGAACGCCCAGGAACGCCTGCTCCAGATGGAAAGCGACCTTTTCCAGCGTATCTGCGCCCAGATAGCCGAAGCGTCTGAAAGCGTTCTGACTCTGAGCCGGGCCCTGGCCCATATCGATGTATTTGCCGCACTGGCGGAAATTGCTGTGCGCAATAACTATGTACGTCCGGTCCTTAACGAAGGTACGACGATTAAAATCAAGGACGGCCGTCATCCGGTAGTGGAAACCAGTCTGCCGGGGCAGCTTTTCATTGCCAATGACACCGATTTGTCCAACTCGGATGTGCAACTGGTTATTTTGACCGGTCCCAATATGTCGGGTAAATCGACCTTTTTAAGACAGGTGGCCCTGATTGTGCTGATGGCCCAGACCGGGAGTTTTGTGCCGGCAGCTGCTGCGGAAATCGGAATGGTCGACCGTATCTTTACCCGCATCGGCGCCGGTGAGGACCTGGCAGCCGGTAAATCGACTTTTATGGTGGAGATGACCGAGACTGCCAATATTCTCAATAACGCCACTGCCCGCTCCCTGATTATTCTGGACGAAATCGGGCGGGGCACCAGCACCTATGACGGGTTATCGATAGCCCGCGCAGTGGTGGAATTTATTCATAATTCGCCCAGATTGGGAGCCAAAACCCTGTTTGCAACCCACTATCATGAACTGGTGCAAATGTCCGAAGTGCTGCCGCGCTGCAAAAACTATAACGTAGCGGTTAGCGAGAGTTCCGGAGAGGTGGTCTTTTTACATAAGATAGTTCCCGGCGGGGTCGACCGCAGCTACGGCATCCATGTCGCCAAACTGGCCGGACTGCCCAAACCGGTCATTCACCGAGCCCAGGAAATCCTTTCTGATCTGGAAGGAGAAGGCGGAGCCAGGGATAAAAATCGTCAATTCCAGGCTGGAAAAGCCCTGCGGGAAATTCAAATCCCGCTGTTCGGTATGAAACCGGCGGTGCTGGAGCAACTGGAGAAACTGGATATCAATGCACTTTCTCCGCTGGAGGCACTGAATAAGCTTTACGAACTCCAGCAAAATTTAAAGAAGACCTGATTCCGGCGGGGGCAAATTCAGAACTGCAGGGTTTGCAGGACCGCTGTCAATGTCTAATAATACCTGGTCAGGAAATACAATGCGCCACCCAGCGCAATCACCATTAAAGTCAGCATGAATATCAGTCTGCGGTTCCATTTGCCGTTTTTATAGCGCCAGACTATCACCGGTCTTCTGGCCAGGCGTTCCTTGATAATCCAGGCCTTTTCTTCATCGGTCAAATAACGTTTGGTCGGCTGCCCGGCGTTGTTTCCATCCGGATTCGGCCGGGATTGCGCTTCCTGGCGCTTTTTATGGATACTCTCTTTAGACATATGCGGTAAATACCTGACCTATCTATAAATAATCATATCAAATTGACTGAGGATTCGTCCTGCCGGGATTATATCCGGATGATAAGAGCCGGGACGCCCGGGTCTCTGACTACCACATCCGCCACGCTGCCCAGTATAGCCCTCTTCAGTCCGCTGTGACCCCGGGTGGTCATTACTACCAGTTCGATGTTTTGTTCATGCGAATATTTGATAATTTCGTCTGCCGGGTTGCCTGACAGCACCGTATAATGGGTGGTGAGGCCTCTTTTTATCAGTTCATCCGCCTGGACTTTGAGAAATTGCCGGGCTTTATCATGGGCATCCCGGTCACTCTGCTGAGCCAGAGTTACCATGGATTGAGCTGTTGACGGACTTATAATGCTGCCCGGTTCACCTACGGCGATGGGCTGAGATGGCTTGATTACTTCTATCAGAGTTATCTGAGCTGCGAACTTAAGGGCTATTTCAGCGGCATATTTCAAGGCTTGCAGACTTAAGGCCGATTCATCCAGAGGTACCAAAATATTGGCAAACATGTTTGTCCTCCTTTATAATAGTAATAGTTACCGGGTTGTATTCAGAGTTTGCCATGAACAGAGATTTGTGCTTTAATGAACATACTCAAAGCTCTGAATCGATTTCGGCAACCACTTCAGTTGTCTCATCTTTAGGTTAGCATAAATTACGTTTCACTATTCTGCCGTGATTCTCAAGCGGCGTCGTTAATAGTGTTGCAACGTTAGTTATTTCTCCCTGTGTTCTACATTATACGCTGGAGGTCGCTTATGTCAAAGATTTATATTGTTGATGTCACAAACCGTGACGGCGTTCAGACCGCCAAACTGGGTCTGGCCAAGTTATCCAAAACGATGATCAATATATATTTGAATGAAATGGGAATATTTCAGAGCGAATTTGGATTTCCCACCACCAAACATGAAGTAAACTATCTCAGGGCCAATTTAAAGTTGGCTGAGATGGGGGTAATCAAACCGATGCACCTGGCCGGCTGGATACGCGCCACGGCCGAAGATGTCGAAAAAACTTTCAAAATGGTACCTGAAATCAAAAACCTGAACCTGTCGATTTCTACTTCCGACCAGATGATTCAGGGCAAATTCAGAGGCAAGAAAAACCGTGATGACATAATTCAAATGGCCGTGGAAGCCCTGGAGTCAGCCAAAGCTCACGGTGCCGAATCGGTAGGTTTGAATGCCGAGGATGCCTCCCGAACTGATATCGAATTTCTGCTGCGCTTTGCCCGAGCTGCCAAGGAACACGGCGCTGATCGCTTGAGATATTGCGATACACTGGGATATGAAAATCCCTTCTGCATTTACAAGACCTGTAAAAGAATTGCCTCTGAAGTCGGCATTCCCCTGGGTATACATTGTCACGGCGATCTGGGGATGGCGGTAGCCAATTCCGTGGCCGGGGCGATGGGTACGATCGATGGCGGCCAGGATGCTTTTATCAATACCACGGTCAACGGCATCGGCGAGAGAGCCGGCAATGCCGACCTGGTAGCAGTGATATTGGCCTTGAAGAAATCGAAAGGCTTAGGCGACAGCTATCATTTCGGCCAGCCGTTGCATTTGAATAAGGCCTGGCAGATCTGCCGGTATGCCAGCTATGCCTTCGACGTGCCTATTCCCATTAATCAACCCGGTGTGGGTGCCAATGCCTTTGCCCATGCCTCCGGAATTCATGCCGACGGGGTGTTGAAAGACCCCGAAAATTACGAGTTATATGATTTTACGGAACTGGGCCGGGGCGAACCGGAACAGGTTGAAACCGGACGCCAGATCTGTTCGGGAGAATACAGCGGCATTTCAGGTTTCAGCCATATTATGGGCAAACTGGATATTTGCTTCAAAGACAGAGAAGAGGGTGAGGATATCCTGGACCTGGTCAGATATGCCAATGTCCAGTCTCACAAGCCCCTGGTGGATGACGAACTGCACTTCATCGCCACCTATCCGGATATCGCCCGTCAGCTTTTAACTCTGGTCCCCTGAATAACAAACTAAAACTTAACGACAGAGGAGCTTGAGGATGAAATATCAGGCTTATACCATAAACAATTTTAAAGCGATACCCCAGATAAGCCGGTTGGACCAGCAACAGATACGGGCGATTGAAGTAGTGGGTTCAGTATTGCCCTTTAAGACCAATAATTACGTGGTTGACAGGTTGATTAACTGGAACGATCCGCTTTCAGATCCCATGTTCATTTTGACCTTTCCGCAGCGCGGCATGCTGTCCGATGAAGATTATCAGCGCATGGATGCCGTGCTGAAATCGGGCGCTGATAAAGAGACTGTTAAGAAAACAGCGGACGAGATCAGACATAAACTGAATCCGCATCCGGCCGGACAGATGGAGCATAACGTGCCGGTCTGGCAGGGCACCCGCCTGGAAGGCGTACAGCATAAATACCGTGAAACTGTGGTATTTTTCCCCAGTCACGGGCAGACCTGTCATGCCTTTTGTACCTTCTGTTTTCGCTGGCCGCAGTTCGTAGGTATCGAAAACCTGAAATTCGCTTCCAAAGAAAGCGCGCTCCTGGTCGATTACGTGTCAGCCAATAACTTCGTGACGGATATCCTGTTTACCGGCGGCGATCCGCTGACCATGAGCACGGAATTACTGGCCGGTTATATCAGACCTTTATTGAAGGCTAAGATTCCGCATCTCAACAATATCCGCATCGGTTCCAAAGCGCTGTCTTACTGGCCGCAGAGATTTACCGGAGATAAAGATTCCGCCGAGTTGCTCGAGCTTTTTAAAGAAATTACGTCAGCCGGTATTCATCTTTCTTTCATGGCCCATTTCAATCATCCGGTCGAACTGGCCGGCGACGAGGTAAAAGACGCCATCGCGGCTATTCAGTCAACCGGCGCAGTCATCCGGACCCAGTCTCCGGTGATGAAGAATATCAACGATTCGTCCGAGATCTGGGCGGAAATGATTAAACGCCAGATCTCTCTGAAACTGGTGCCTTATTATATGTTTATCGCCCGCAACACCGGAGCCCAGCAGTATTTTTCCGTTACGCTGGAAAAAGCCTGGCAGATTTTTAGAGGGCTGTACCAGCGGGTCAGCGGCATTTGCCGCACTGTGAGGGGGCCGGTCATGTCCTGCCTGCCCGGCAAGGTCCAGATACTGGGGGTAGCTGAAATCAACGGGGAGAAGGTCTTTGTATTGCGTATGATACAGGGCCGTAATCCGGATTGGGTCGCCAGGCCCTTTTTTGCCAAATACGACCCTGCGGCGGTCTGGAATTCGGACTTGAAGCCGGCCTTCTGTGACAAGTTTTTTTATGCCGATGAACTGGCCGATTTGCTGAACCAGAACAAAGAAATCGAATCGGATGATTTTGAGTAGACAGGCATATTGACAAGCTTACATAAAAACGACTATAATCACTCTATTAATAGTGAGGTAATATCGAAATAATGTTTTTCACAGTCCGGAATGAGAGGCGTATCAGGTTAAGCTTAACCAGCACGTCAGTGCAGCCGGACGAATATGCCTTTTAACAGTTAGCCTTTTTGTGAATGATTATTAAACCCGGAAGCGCTGAGTTTCCGGGTTTTTATTTTTATAATCCGGCAGTGAAAAACAAGGAGTAAATCAGTGATGAATCATTTTATTAATTTCAAAGATACGGATAAGCAATACCTGGAGCAAATACTCGACCTGGCTCTGGATATCAAACAACAGCCGCAAAAATATGCTGAAGCACTGGCGGGGAAAAAACTGTACATGCTCTTCCAGAAGACTTCTACCAGAACAGCTTTATCATTCGCCTTTGCCATGACCGACCTGGGCGGCAATTATTTTATGCAAAACTGGCAGGATAGTAATTTCGGGGTGGGCGAGATCCAGGATGAAATCCGCTACGTCGGCCACAATGTCGATGTGATTATGGTCAGACTCAAAGAGATAGCCGATGTATTGAAGATGGCTGAATATTCGCCTGTTCCGGTAATCGACGGTTGCAGCAATATGTACCACCCCTGTCAGTCGATGGCTGACCTGCTGACGGTTAAAGAGCAATTCGGAAACCTGAAAGTCAAGATGATGTACGTGGGCGTGCGAAACAATGTGTTGAATTCCCTGATGGACAGCCTGCCTAAACTGGGAGGCCGGCTGTATGCCGTGACCCCCATTGTCAACGGGCCGTCCAAAGATGAGGAGCTGTACCGGACAGCCCTGCAGAGCGGCAATTTCTACGATGTAGGCCAGGGCAATCCAACAGTCGGGGAAATGACCGAACTGGTCAAAGAAATGGACGTAATCTATACGGACACCTGGGTTGATATGGAGTTCATTAACGACAAGCGGTTTGAAAATTTAAAAAATGAACGTATTTCCAAAATGCTGCCCTTCCAGATTAATGCCGCTTTGCTGAAAGACAGCCGGGCAGTGGTAATGCATGACATGCCCATCCATGCCGGTTATGAAATAGACCGGGTGATGGTGGAACGGCATTTTCCGCTGATTATGCAGCAGGCTGAAAACCGTAAATGGGCTCAAATGGCGGTATTGCTGACATTATTGAAAAAGTAAGGCTGATTTTAGCTGTAACAGGCTTAGTAATAAATAACGAGGTATGTTATATTTTATATGAAAATGAAGACCGTAATCGAAACGATACCGGATGGAAATGTGACATCTCCCCAAGGTTTTTCAGCCGGAGCGGTATATGCCGGCATCAAGTATAAGTCTAAAGATGCCCTGGATTTAGCTATCCTCTATTCTGATGTGATCTGCAATACGGCGGCTGTCTTTACTACCAATAAAATTAAAGCCGCACCGGTTATCCTGGATAAGAATTTACTGGAGAGCACCGCTAAAGCTCAGGCAGTAGTGGTGAATTCCGGCTGTGCCAATGCCTGCACGGGTGAGCAGGGTCTGCGTAATGCTCAGGAAACTATCCGCCTGACTGCCGAATACCTCAAAATTAAAACGGATTCCGTGCTGGTATCCAGTACCGGTGTCATCGGCATACAGCTGCCGATGGATAAAATCAAGGCCGGGATCCCCGCTGTTAAAATCTCAACCCAGGGCGGCGACGATTTTACCCGTGCTATCATGACCACAGATACCAAACCGAAAAAGATAGCCCTCAAGGTCGTCTGTGGCGAGGACAGCTATGTTATTGCCGGCACTGCCAAAGGGGCGGGGATGATTCATCCCGATATGGCCACCATGCTGTGTTATATCACTACCGATGCCGCTGTAGCGGCGCCCTTTTTAAAAGCAGCTCTGAAGCAAGCCGTGGCCGTCTCTTTTAATTTGATTTCAGTTGACGGAGATACCAGCACCAATGATACTGCCCTGGTGATGGCCAACGGACTGGCCGGCAACCGGATGATTACGGCTAAAAGCGAGCTGTCCGAGTCCTTCCAGGAGGCTTTGCAGCAGGTCTGTATTTATCTGGCCAAATGCATCGCCCGTGACGGAGAAGGTGCCACCCGCTTAATAGAGGTGCAGGTTAACGGGTCTGCCAGTGTCAGAGAGGCCCGGCGGGCTGCCCGCACGATATCCAGCTCGCCGCTGGTCAAGACGGCCGTGCACGGCTGCGACCCCAACTGGGGCCGTATTATCGCTGCGGCCGGCAGAAGCGGCATCGAACTGGTCCCGGAAAAAGCGGATGTATATATCGAAGACGTCTGCCTATTGAAGGGAGGTATGCCGCTGGGATTCGATAAAAAAGCGGTTGCTGAAATGCTCAAGAAAGCGGAAGTGACCCTGAGGGTCGAACTTAACCTGGGAGAAGGCTGTGCTACGGCCTGGGGCTGTGATTTATCCGAAGAGTATGTGGTGGTTAACGCGGAATATACCACTTAAAGGTCAAAAGGCCAGATTTAAAATAAAAAAAGCGAAGGGTAAAATTCGAAATTGAGTGAATTATTGGTTGTCAAAATAGGCGGTTCTACCCTGGGGCAGCATGATACCACGCTGAGCGATCTGGTGGAACTGCAAAAAAAAGGCGTTTCTGTGATTGTTGTTCACGGCGGCGGCAAAATTATTACCGAATGGCTTTCTAAACAGGGTGCGGCCACCCGCTTCGTTAACGGTGAAAGAGTAACCGATAAGACCGGACTGGAGGTGGTAACGGCGGTATTGGCCGGGCTGGTCAATAAAGAACTGGTCGCTTCACTGCAGGCAGCCGGAGCTGCGGCAGTAGGACTGAGCGGGGTCGACGGCGGACTGCTGCTCGGCCGGGTCAAGAATCCCGAGCTGGGCTATGTGGGCAATCCGGTGCAAGTCAATCTGGCGTTGATAAAGGTTTTGCTGGATAACGGCTATCTGCCGGTCGTGTCTTCGATAAGCCTGAACAAGGAGCAGCCCGCTGCGGGAGAATCTCTGTTATTGAATGTCAATGCCGATGCCGCAGCCGGAGAAATAGCGGCGGTAACGGGCGCTCACAAGCTGATATTTTTGAC
>DAOUFH010000299.1:0-9296 GCA_034429955.1 Dehalococcoidales bacterium | reverse complement strand
CCGGCAGCCAACCTGTGGATCAGCAGCAGGCGTCGACGGGGAACCTCTAAGCTGATTTTCAACATAATTACAACAGCCTTCTCTCTTTGCATACGGAAGATGACTATCATCCGGTAATCAAGACAGCCAACTGTGAACTTGTCACACTGATTTTAAAACAAAACAACTTACTATATCAAACTGCAATAGCTTTAACTATTAAACTTATTAACATAATAAAGATATTCGAGATTATTAAGGACAGAAGCAGGAAGGGCGGTTTTATCCGCCCTTCCTGCATTTTTATTTGAATACACCTTTGGCTCTTAAGTTTTCTATCTCTGCCTTGGACAGGCCCAGAAACTCCTGGCATATATAGTCTGTATGTTCTCCCAGTAAGACGGGCATTTTCACTTCGGTTTCCGCCCTGGAGAGTTTGATCGCAGCCGGATGATAGTAACGCAATTTACCCATATAGGGATGGTCCAGCTGTCGGTAGAAATTGTAATAGCCAAGCTGGAGGTCGTTATCCAGGTCTTTGGAGGTGGCAACAATCCCGGCCCCGACGCTGGCACCCTGTAAAACTCCCATGACCTGCTCTGCGGTTAAATCGGCGGTCCAATCAGCCACCAGTTCATCCAGTTTGTCGACGTTTTTCAATCTGGCGGCCATATCGGCGAATTCAGGCAGGTCGGTCCAGGCCGGATTACCGATTACCTTTTTAAAGCTCTGCCATTCTGTCTCTGTGGTTACCGCGATGGCTACCCAGCGGTCTTCACCCATACAGCGATAGACGCCGTGGGGAGCGCAATAAGCGCTTTGGTTGCCCTTTAAAACGGGTTTACGGTTATTGGCCTGGTAGTCCAGAATGAGCGGAGTAACAAAATTCAGTCCGGATTCCATCTGGGACTGGTCGATATACATGCCCTTGCCGGTACGGCGTTTATAATCCAGAGCAGCCATAATTCCCAGAGCCCCGAACATCGGTACAAGCTGGTCGGTATAGTAGGTAGTAGGGGCCAGCGAAGGCCTGTCCGGCCAGCCGGTGAATGTATCCATCAGTGTTACTGCAGTCATAATACTGCCGAAACCGGGCTGGGCGGCCATAAACCCGGTATGTCCGTATCCGCAGGAGCGGAACATGATGATATCGTCCTTGATCTTTTTAAGGCCTGCATAATCCAGGCCGATCTTGTCCATTACCCCGGCCGGGAAGCCTTCTGCCACCACGTCGGCCCACAGCACCAGTTTCTTAAAGACTTCCAGCGATTCCGGCTGTTTTAAATTGAGAACCATACCGAGTTCCGGAGCGGTATGGGTGATGGAATAAAAAACGCTGCGTTCCAGTCCGACCGGTTCGCCCGGTTTGGTGGTGGGTGCATAGGGTTCAAAAGTACGCACCGGGTCGGGATAGGTCGATGTTTCCACCCTGACGGTGGTGGCTCCGTAATGGCTCAGGTAGTTGGTGGTATATACACCTACACCGGCCCAGCACAGCTGAATTACTTTAACACCTTCCAAAGGTCTGTTTTCCACTTAAGTCCTCCTGTCACGGGATAGGTAATCGGTCTTTAAATGATACCGGCCTTGCGCAAATCTGAGATTTCCGCAGTGCTGAGTTGGAGTTCTTGATAAATACTGTCGTTATGCTCGCCGATACGCGGTGCCCGGCTCCTGGGACCGCAGTCCATTTCGCTCATTTTTACTGCGGCGCCCGGGTACTTAAAGGTTACACCCAGTTCGGGATATTCAATATCTTTCCAGAAATTACGTTCCGCCAGTTGAGGATGTTGCAAGACATCTCCGGCATCATTGCAGGGCCCCAGCTGGAAGCGGTTTTTAATGGCCATGTCCAGCAGTTCGGCTTTAGTATGCTTCTTGAAGAACTGGCCGATGATATCGATTACTTCGTTAGCCTGTTCCGGGGACAGGTCTTTCCAACCCATTTTGTCCCACTGCCAGTCGGCCAGAAATTTGATGTCTATGCCGTCGCGCTTGAGCCCCTCCATCAAGGCCATATTGGACTTAACCGAGGTCGGATTGAGCAGCAGGTTGAAGGCGATATCACCATCTTTGCATTCCCAAAGCAGAGGGTTATAAAAGATGGTACCGTCTTTCAATGTAACTGAACCGCGAGCTCTGCCGTGGCGAGAGAGAACCCGTCCGAACAGGGCATAAGG
Organism: Dehalococcoidales bacterium; assembly: GCA_034429955.1. GTDB lineage: Bacteria > Chloroflexota > Dehalococcoidia > Dehalococcoidales > UBA3254 > DATIKD01. Next base: position 7,137 of record DAOUFH010000299.1, on the reverse strand, counting down.
CCCTTCGATTTCTGCTGAAGCGATGACCACGCAGGACTGTTGCACCGAAGCATCGACATGCTGGCCGAGGCCGGTTTTAACCCGGTGGCTCAGGGCAATCATTATACCGACTGCCGCGTTCATGGCAGCGATAGAATAGGTATGTTCATAGCCGGGAGTGACCGGAGGTCTATCCTCATAACCGGTGGTGTAGACCAGCCCGCCCAGAGCGCGGGCCACGATATCCGGAGCTTTAAAATCGCGGTAGGGGCCTTCCTGACCGAATCCGCTGACTGAAGCCAGGATAATGCCGGGGTTGACGGCGCACAGCGCTTGATATCCCAGTCCCAACTTATCAAGGTATCCCGGCTGGAACGATTCGATTACAACATCGGCGGTCTTGACCAGTTTTTTCAGCAGTTCCTGGCCTTGAGTTTTCTCGATGTCCAGTGTAATGCTCTTTTTATTGGCATTAAAAGCAAACCAGGTAAGATTTTCTTCCGGGTTGCCGGAATCGTGGAAGAAGGGGCCTTTGTAGCGGGATGGATCTCCGCCTGGTTTTTCAACTTTAATGACCTCCGCTCCGAAATCGCTTAGCGCTCTGCCGCAAATGAAAGCTTTGTCGTCGGTAAGGTCAAGGATGCGGTAACAACTGAGCATGATAACCTCCTGAACAAGGCAAAATAAAATCATTCAACAGGCGAATACTATACCGTCTTCAGCCAGCATATCGCAGGCTGAAGAAAAAGCACAAATATCCGCTGTCTGTTTTAAGTATTGGAGCCGGAAGATAAATTTAAAAATTATCAGTCAAAGAGTCTGCAATTGACATAATAACAAGGGGAAAACTTATCTCCCAAACAAATAAAAAGCTAACATAGTAAATCCCTGTTGTCAAATTTAATAATCCGGTTGACAGCAGTCAATAAGGTGACTGGGTGGGAGTAATTCTGCCCTGTACTCATCATGGAAGGTAATTAGTAAAAATTGTTAGGTTTTTGTTAGATGAAAAGGCAGTTTGTTAGAGATTCGTGAACAGAAGGAGGTATTCTGAGAATACCGGATATGATAAAACAGACGCTGACGGTAAGAACGTAGCGGACGGGAAACAAGTGGCAGGTGTTAAAACATTTATAGTAATAGTGGGTGTTAGAGCCTATAATAAAATTTGGGAATTACCGGAGACATGACCTTAATTAATAAGGAAAATATCAAATGTTAGCTTCTTTACTGTCCTCGGCAATAACATTTAAAAAGAGCACGTTCGAAAAATTGGCCTTTATAATATTGAACGTGATAGATCTGAGTTTGACGGTACTGGCGATGTCCAATGGGGCGCACGAGTTGAATCCTTTGATGCGCAGTCTGGTCAATTCTCCGGTGATGTTATATTGCGCCAAACTGGCTTTACCGCTGTTTTTAGCCTGGCTCCTGCCGGGCAAACTGCTGATACCGTCGATTGTCCTGTTGACTTTCGTAGTCGGCTGGGATGTACGGGAACTGCTGTTGTTTTACTTCTAGCTATTTTTATCAGGGATAGAGAGTGACCGAATTACGGGCATTAAAAGGTAGTAATTCTCCGGTGGTCTCCAGATACAACCTGGCCACACTGACTCTGGGATGCATTTGACCGTCTTCGGTTTCGTCCTGCTCTTTGAGCTTGCTGTAGATATTATTTAAATGATGGGCTACCGTGCGAACATCGATGCATAATTTGTGAGCTATACCGTGATTGGTGTACCCCTGAGACAGGCAATTCAAGATTTCCATCTCTCTCTCGGTTAACAACTTCATAAAGGGATGTTCGGTTTTTTCCATCAAAATGACACTGGCAACTTCAGGGTCCAGAATAACCTGTCCTTTATTAACTGATTTGATAATGTCATTAAGCTGCCTGGGATTGTCCAGCGATTGTTTCATATAAATGGCGATACCGCTTCGGCATTTCTGGATAATTTTACGCAGCAGTTTGGCATCTTCCCCGTTAATGGAGGTTAATAATATAACCATGGAAGTCTGAGGGAATTCCTGACTGATCCTCTCCAGTTCCTGATGCAAGTCTCCTGAGAGCCGTTTTGAGCCGATTAGTAATATTTCAGGTTTATCTATAGCCAGTACATGGCAGAGTTCTGCTTCTCCTACCTGATGAGTATTGCCCAGGAAGTTGAAGCAACTATCGCACTGAAAGCTATTTTGATACAGTTGACGGTAAAATTCTTGCTCTTCAGATACGTAGATACCTATGGTGTCCTTAGTATTAGATGTTTGACAGACCATTTTTCTCTCCTGACCAGAAATTATAAGCTACGGAAAGTACTAATAAGTTACGCAAGTATATGCCTACAATATATACTTTTACATAACGACAGGACATAATAATAAAACACAGCTTCAGTATTTGTCAATTGGCTAAAAGGCTTTTTGGGGGTTGACAGGTGTCCATTTAGTACTAGATTAGTACCCGGTACTTTAGTCACTAAACAGGATTATTGAGGCTAAATAAAGGAAAACGTTAAAGAATATTTATGAGTAATTCACGTAAAAAATACTAAAAACAGACTGCCGAATTTGATAGGAGTCATTCGACTGGTGTCAACACGCCAGGCGGCAACCGGACTGATAAGAAAAGACCGCATTACATTAATATAATGCGGTCCGGTTCAGTTACTGTTGTTGTGTCTCAGTCGGCGGTCCGGCTGGCTGAGTTGTCTCTGAATCATTCTGGCCGCTCAGTTGATCAATAAGCCCGGCTACAAACGACAGATAGCGGACTTTGCGGTCCGGTGATACAGGTAAACCGGGTTTTGATTCCCAGTCGATTTTATAGGTATCCCAGAGGTAAATGCAGAGTTGCTGCAGCAGGACAAAAGCGTCGCTGGGATTCTGGGTGCGCAATGCTAATAATTCCAGCAATTCGTTTCCTAAATCCTGGGGTTCTCTGGAGGGCGCTTCCTGTCCCTGGGCTTCCGGTCCATTAAAAGTCACAATCTTCTCCTGAAAATAAAAATATATGTCTTATTATATTACGTTGACAGCGAAAAGGGAAAAAGACCGTCGCAGGCAGTCTCAATGATTGCTTTCGGCCAAATTTGTTTTATAAATAACCCAGTACGTTTTGGTATTGATTACTAGAAATAATTGAGTTGTAAATCAATAGTTCAGGTTTTCTCCCGGCAGTACAATATATATATAACCTGCGGGGAAAACGGGAGGATAGTTTTAATGTCTGAGCCTGGAACAGTGGTTATTGTCGGCAATAATGATGTCCTGTATGCCAGAATAAGCTCATTGCTGGCAGGAGAAAAAGTCGAAGTAAAATTTATCGATAGCTCCGACCATTCTCTGCAAAAGTTAATTAAGCAAATCAATCCTAGGCTGATTATAGTCGATCCTGAAGCTCCCAGCCTGGGCGGTGTAGCTTTAAGCCTGCTGATAAGACGCTGGAGTAGCGCCCCGATTTTGATTATGAGCCCGCATGACAGCAAGCCGGATGAAGTCCGTATACTGGATGTCTCTGAAAAAAGCTGGCTAAGCGAACCTCTATCGCTGGAACTGGTGGGGGTCCGCCTGAAATCTATAATATAGTTTTATCGCTGATCCGTAGCAGCTGTAAAGCGACGGCTGATTTCCGTTTAAAATAAATTTCCTGCTAAAAACAACCTCTCATCTGCAAGCTGTATCCTTATACTACAAAGGTTATTCGATAACGAATATGCATAAATATTCGTAATACGAATATCACAATGTAATCATCTTGATGTAGATAACCAATTTTGGTATAATCAGCGTGTGTGGTATTAGCTTGACTGAATATCCATAAATATGTTTTGAAGAGGAGTTGGGGGGAACCATGGAATACGACGAAGCCGCCAAATTTTATACGACGGACGATGAAGACCAGGACTTGTGGCTGCTGCTTACGCATGCACGTTATGCAGTATTCCGCGCTCGTGAGAAAGAGTTGCAGAGATATGGAGTGTCACCGGAACAGGTAAGTCTGCTGTTTGTGGTACAGGCTCTGGGCAATAAAGCGACCCCGGTGGCAATTTCGAGGCATATAATCAGACAACCTCATACGGTATCCGCGCTGGTAGATAGAATGGTCAGGAGAGGTCTGGTTAAGAAAGTTAAGGACCTGGACCGCAAAAACCTGGTGCGGGTGGTAATGACTGAAAAGGGCAAAAAGACCTATGAATTGTCCACCAAACGCGGACCTATCCATCGCATAATGCGTTCTCTGGAAGTTAAAGAAAGAGATAATTTCCGGGTTTCATTGGAAAAGATACTGGCTACCGCGCGCAAGGAAATCGGTTTGGACAGAGACGATTTGCCTCCGTCTGAATTTTAGTCTGGAAAACAGCCAACCGGCAATACTCAGTTAATTGAATAAGTGACTTAACTCATAGACAGAGTTGGTCTACAGGTGATAATCTGTTTTTAGAAATGAAAAACATAATCGCTACGAGCTACTATTATTACTTTAAAGGCCTGAAAATGAGCTTGGGAGCGATTTTGTAGAAAAATCAGAACAGGAATTCAGGAGCCCTCCCAAGCGGAGGGCTTTTTTTATGGAAAAATATTGAGGAGAACCGTCTATGATTATCATGAAAACGGATGCCACAGATGAACAAATCGAATTTATTATCAAGGAGATCGCCCGTTTCGGACTGAGAGCGGATGTCTCCAGGGGCGATTTTAAAACCATCATCGGGCTGGTTGGAGATGAGCGTAAAATCCCTTTCAGTCATTTTGCTGCTTTACCTGGCGTCAAGGAGGCTATTCCGGTCGAGACTCCCTACAAGTTGATTAACCGGGAATACGCTAAGTTTTTCCAGAGTTCGGATAAAGATGAAGCAATCAAGATAGGTAATGTAACCATTGGCGGAGATGAACCGGTCTACATAGCCGGCCCGTGCGCGGTGGAAAGCAAATCCCAGTTAATGAAAATTGCCGAAGGGGTTAAAAAAGCCGGGGCGCAGGTGCTCAGGGGAGGAATCTTCAAGCCGCGTTCGTCGGTGCATTCTTTCCAGGGGATCGGCGGAAGGGATTGGAAAAAAGCGGAAGAAGCCTTAAAATGGTTGCACGATGCCGGACGTGAATTCGAGATGCCTACCGTGACCGAGGTGAGAGGGGAAAACCAGGTTGACCTGGTAGCTGAGTATGCCGATATATTGCAAATAGGTTCGCGCAATATGTACGATCAGGACTTGCTGGCGGCAGTCGGCAAGAAGAAGAAACCGGTCTTCTTTAAAAGGCATTTCGGCGCCAGTATCGAGGAATTTCTCTCATTCGCTGAATATATAGCGGCGGAGAGCAATAAAAATATTATCTTGTGCGAGCGAGGTATTTTACCTTTCGGCAAAGGGAAGAGTTTCACCCGTTACACCCTTGACCTGGGGGCGGTTCCGGTTATCCGGAAGGAAACCTTTTTACCGGTGGTAGTGGACCCCAGTCATGCCCTGGGGCGGGCCGACCTGATATTGAGAATGAGTTGTGCGTCAATTGCGGCCGGCGCCAGCGGGCTGATGATCGAAGTACATTATAATCCCAAAGAGGCCCTGGTGGATGGAGCCCAGGCGATTGTGCCGGAGGAACTGGCGCAGGTTATCAAAGCCTGCAACCGGGTTTATAAAATAACCAGGGGTTTATAATTACCGGCAGTTTTTATATACTGAAAGCTAATTAAGCGGTTAGCGCCGGTCCTGAAAACTGACCGGCAAGATAAAATAACCGCAGTAACGGTGAAAGATGCAGACAGTTAGAACCAATCTGGCGGAAAAGAGTTATGACATTCATATCGGCAGCGGACTGACCGGTAATTTGTCGCAATACCTCCTGTCGCTCGGGCTGGCAGGCAAAGCGGTTCTGGTCACCAATCCGACTGTTAAAAAGCTTTACGGAGATAAAATCAGGGAGCAACTGACCTCTGCCGGATTCTCTACGGCCCTGGTGAATATTCCGGACGGAGAAAGCTATAAGTCTCTGGAACAGGCCGGCAAGATATACGACCAGATGGCGGACTTTCAGGCGGAGAGAAATACTCCGGTGATTGCTCTGGGCGGTGGCGTAATCGGAGATCTGGCGGGTTTCGCGGCGGCCACCTATATGCGTGGCGTGCCGCTGATACTGGTACCCACTACTGTTCTGGCTCAGGTAGACAGCAGTGTGGGGGGAAAGGTTGCGGTCAATCACGGCAAACTGAAAAATACCATTGGTACTTTTTATCAGCCGCGCCTGGTAGTGGCGGATACGGATACTCTGAAGACTCTGCCGGACGAAGAGTTGCGCAACGGGCTGGCGGAGGTTATCAAATACGGCTTGATCCGTGACGCCGAACTGTTTGAATTAATTGAGAATAATCTGCCTCTCAGGGATGAAATGCTGGAGGAAATAATTACCCGCTGTGTGGCCATAAAATCAGCTATCGTGGAACAGGATGAAGAAGACCGGGGTATGCGTAATTTACTGAACTTCGGCCATACTGTGGGGCACGCGATTGAAAGTGTTTCAGCCTATCGTATCAAGCATGGCCACGGGGTCGCCATAGGGATGACGGCGGCCGCTGTCATATCCCAGCAGGCCGGTTATTTATCCTCGGGAGATGTCGAGCGTATTAAAAATGTTCTGAATAAAGCCGGCTTGCCGGTTAAAATCCCTCATCTGGATATCGCCAAAATAATCCAGGCCATGCAGCATGATAAAAAGAAAACTGAAGGTAAAATCAGGTTTATTTTATTGAAGTCCCTGGGAGATGCCGTTATTTATGACGATGTGCTGCCCGAGATGCTGGCTGATATATTGAAAGAACTAAATGCCTGAATAATGCTGCATAATGTAATTAAAAAGGTGGTTGGCCGGCTGATTTTCAGGAGCCGCCGGCCAGACAGAAAGATCCGGTGGGGCGTAATCTATTGAGAGATTATAAAATTTGCGCATCAATTATTGCTAACGACCCGGAATTGATTCGCCGGCAGGAGCCGGAAGTCGATTTGTGGGAAGTCAGAATGGACCTGATAGGCCGGGACTGGCCCCAGCTATCCGGGATACTGGCAAAGCCCTGGATCGCCTGCAACCGCAGCCCGCGGGAAGGCGGGCAAGGCCCTCAGGATGAAAAAATACGCCTGCTGGAATTGATCAGGGGGATAGAGGCGGGTGCTG
>DAOUFH010000298.1:0-22355 GCA_034429955.1 Dehalococcoidales bacterium | reverse complement strand
CGGAGTAAAAATAACCGGCATTTGTCCGTTGCCGGCAGGAGCCTGGTTTTGGGCCAGCTCAAGCTGACGCAGTACTGTGTCGACCACCGGCTGGATATCATTCAAAGGATGGCAGGACTCCTGTCCCTCCCCGACAAACAACATGTCGGTATCTCTGACAAGAGTGCCGCTGACACCTATTCCGAAAAGGGATTTTTTATATTCGGCCTGCCCGCCCCGCGAGTTGATGACCTGTACCTGCATCGAGTCCTTAGAAACCCCGCCGTCGCAGGTGATGCCGGGTGTGCTTTTCAGCACCGGCTCAATCAGGCGGTTACCCAGCTCTATCATCTTTTCCAGGCTGACTTTTTCCACCTCTTCATCCAGTACCTCTATCTGCGGAAAGTTCCGGTCGGAGGGAAACTGGAAGCGGGCCGGCATACCGAACTGGGCGGTTTCCACCGCGATATCAACCAGTTTGGCGGGATCGATTGCGCCGCTGGCAGCGGCGTAACCCAATTTGCCGTCCTTGATAATTCTCAGGGAATAGCTGGAGCTTTGTTTACTTTGAATTGATTTCAAATGATTGGCTTCGAAATGCACCGGCGTTTCTTCCGAAACGACTTTAAAGACTTCGGCTTCCTCAGCTACCTTACGGGCCAGTTCCAGTATCTCTTCCATTATTTGCCTCCGATAAGACAGCGTTGAATTCTGATATGCGGGCTGCCGTTAGAAACCGGCAGAGGGGACTGACCGCCTTTGCCGCAGCCTCCGCCCTCATTCATATCCAGGTCATTGCCTATCGCATCGATATTTTTCAGAGTGCTGAACAGATTGCCGGTCAGCACCACCGGCCGCAGCATTTCGGCGATTTGCCCGTTGCGTATCATATAAGCTTCACCAGCCGAAAAAGTAAACATCTCCATGCTGGTAGTACCGCCGTACCAGTTTTTAACGTAAATGCCTTCCTTGATATCGGACAGCATATCCTGCAGAGTGGCACAGCCCTGCTCTATATAAGTATTGGTCATCCGTACAATGGGCGGATAACGGTAGCTGATAGCCCGGGCATTGCCGGATAAAGTTTCATCCATTTTAGCCGCGGTCTCGCGGGAATGCAGCCGTCCTGTCAGAATGCCGTTACGGATAAGATAAGTTTTGGTCGCCGGTATGCCTTCGTCATCATATTTGTAGCTGCCGCGCAGCCCGGGTACCGCCGCTCCATCGACGATATTCAGGTTTTCCCCGGCGAATTTTTTGCCGATGTGCATTATCTCTCTTAACTGCGGATTCTCATAAACATGGTCGGCCTCAGAAAGATGCCCGAAAGCCTCATGCACGAATACCCCTGCCAGGATAGGATCGAGCACTACGGTATATTCACCGCCTTTGGCCTGGGGAGCACTGAGCATCTTAACAGCATTATCGGCCATCTCCTTAATCTGTCCCTGTAAGCCGCGGATGGAGTCGAAATCACCCCGTGAACCCAGGCTGAGCCCGACCTGCTGGACCTCCGGACCATCAGCTGCTATAGCCGTGGTGCGCAGAGTGACATCCGCCCTTTCCTGTTCGATAAAACTGCCGCTGGAATTGATGTACAAGTAACGACGGTAGGCATCGCTGTAACCGATGCTGGAAGTACGCAGTTTGGGGGTATTCCAGATAATTTCGTTATATTCATCCAGAATTTCTTTCTTGTTGGACAGCGGGATATCCACCGGATTTTGTTTGACTTCACCGATGACTTTATCCACCACCGGCTCAGTCAGTCGAACCTTAGCCTCACCGCCGCCAATCAGCCTGGCCTGTTCCACAGCCTGCCGGGCTTTGGCTTCCAAATCGTCCAGGCTGTTGAAGCTGACAAAGCCCCAGCCGCCGTTGACCAGCGCCCGCACATTACCCCCTACCGCACTGGTCTTGTCAGAAGATTCCAGGTTCCGACCGCGATAGGTCAGATGACTGGACTGGCTTTCCTCCAGATGGACTTCGATGTATTCGGCATCCTGGCGGGCGATGGCCGCCGCCAGCGCCTGGCCGGCCTCGTTTATATTCATATTCATTACCTCAGCGGTTTATTCAGTTACATTTAACATGATATGCCCTTGGTAACCGGTTTGACAAGAATAGCAGCCATTATCGATTCAGGATTAGCGGCAGGCGGAAAATATTGCATAAAAAGCGGAGGCCGGATGTTCCCGGCGAGGAAAAACAGAAGAGAGTATCAAGCAGGCACCGGAAACAGGCCAATAGACTGAGTTATATATCAGACTTACGCAGAGTTAGCTAACGGGGGAGTGTTTTATCGGCAGCGACGAATTGTTTAATGCGTTCCAGAGTGGCAGAACTGAGCGAATGCTCCATCCCGCAGGCATCCGTCTCTGCAATCATAGGAGGGACTTGCAGATATTCAACCAGAAACTTCAGGAGGGCCTCATAGCGGGTATTCAGCGCCTCCGCCAGGGCGGAGCCTTCAGCAGTCAGTTCTACATTGCCGTATTTGGGATGTTCCACCAGTCCGGCTTCCACCAGACGGTCCAGGGTTTCGGAAACACTGGCTGCTCTGATTTTTAATCTTTTACTTAAGTCGTTAACGCTGATCCTGGTTTTCTCAGACTTCAGCAGCTGGATGGTCTTGAGATAGTCTTCTTCACGGTAAGTAGGTTTTGTCCTGGGCATTTTATGGTCCTCCGGAATATAACGCCCGGTCGAGCGCCGGGCGGATTTGACGGTCATATTATATAAACGGGCGGTCCCGAAGCGGGAAGGTATTTAAGGTAGGCAGGATAAGACTAAGGAGAATTTATGACACAGCGGCAATTTACGATCTGTTGCGGACCGCCCGTTTATACCAGATTCGACAGCCCTATGAATCGGGCTTTTTACAGGTAACATTTTTTCCGTAGTCTTTTGAACAACTGTTCCGGCTGGAACAGCAACCGCAGCCGCTCTTACCCGCACGGGAGGAACGGACCAGTTGCCAGATGATTATGCCGGCCACAGCCAGACCGATAACAATCAGAATATATGTTTCCATTTGTTTAACCTCTTCACCAAATTAGCCTAAACCGAATAACCTACCCACCTGGTAAATCAGCACTGCCACAATCCAGCCCAATACCAGGCTATAACCTACGGCAATGCCGGTCCATTTCCAGGAGTTGGTCTCTCGTTTGATAGCACCTATAGTGGCGACACAGGGGATATAGATCAACGTCATAGCCATGAAAGCGAAGGCTGCCAGAGGAGTCCACATGCTGGCGATAACAGCGGTTAACCCCGCTTCCTCCGCTCCGTAGACCACCCCCAGCGTACCCACCACCACTTCTTTAGCCAGAATACCGAACATCAAAGCTACTGCAGCTTGCCAGGTACCGAAACCGGCCGGGGCGAATATCGGGGCGATAAAACTGCCGATTTTGCCCAGTATGCTGCTCTGACTGGCATATTCAACTCCCCAGGGTAAACTGGACAGCACCCACACCAGGATAACCACAGCCACAATAATCGTACCGGCTTTGCGGATAAAGGAACTGCTGCGGTCCCACATGTTGGTCAGGGTACTGCGGATAGTGGGCAGACGGTAAGGCGGCAGTTCCATCACAAAGTGAGAAGTCTCACCTTTGAAGACGAACTTTTTCAGGAACATTCCGACCAGGATGGCCAGTACCAGCCCCAGCACATACAGGGAGAAGATGACTATGCCCTGGTGGGCGGTAAACAGAGCTCCGGCAAAAAGCACGTAGACCGGCAAGCGGGCCGAGCAGGACATCAAAGGATTAATCAGAATAGTAGTCAGCCGGTCGTTACGGGTAGCCAGGGTACGGGTAGCCATGATGGCCGGAACATTACAACCGAAACCCAGTATCATGGGGATGAACGCCTTGCCATGCAGGCCCAGGGAATGCATGAATCTGTCCATAATATAGGCCGCTCTGGCCATATAACCGCTGTCTTCCAGGACGGAAATTGCCAGGAACAACAGCAGAATATTGGGCAGAAAAACCAGTACCGAGCCGACGCCGCCTATCACCCCATCCACCAGCAATGAGGTCAGGAAGGCCGGTGCACTGATAGCCGCCAAACCCGTGCCGATTATCCCGCCGAACCATTCGAAGAACATCTCTACCCAGCCTATCAGGGGATCGCCGACCGCAAAAGTAAATTGAAAAACGGCGTACATGGCCACCAGAAAAATGGGGATACCCCAGATGCGGTGAGTGACCACTCTGTCGATTTTATCGGAAAGGGTCGGTTTCCCGGCCGCTTCCGGCCGCTTGACCAGGGTTTTCTTTAAAATTTCGCTGATATAGGCATACCGGCCGCCGGCAAAAATTGAGGCGGTATCTTCTCCTGTAGCATCTTCCAGCCGCTTCACGGCGCTCTCACGCTGACTGAGCAGCGTGCTGATATCGCCGAAACGGCTGATGATCTTGAGTATGTTTTCATCGCCTTCCAGGACTTTTATCGCCAGCCAGCGAGTGTTGAATTGGTCCGTCAGGTGCGGTATTGACTGTATATTTTCTTTCAGCCGGTCGATTTCCGTTTCGGCAGCTTTCCCGTAGTTGATGTATAAAGGCTCTTTAAAACCCTGTTTGGAATTGGCCAGGGTTGAGTTTATCAGGTCTTTCATCCCCTCTTTACGCGTAGCGACCGTAGGTATCACCGGTAAGTTCAACCTTTTGGCCAGTTCCTGAACGTCCAGCTGGATTTTTTTATTTCTCACCTCGTCGTACATATTCAAAGATAGTACGACTTTGGCGCCCATCTCCAGCATCTGGATGGTCATATACAGATTACGTTCCAGATTGGTGGCATCGATCACATTGATAACCGAATCAGGTTTTTCCAGCAGAATATAGTCACGGGCGATTATCTCATCTTCAGAGTAAGCTCCCATACTGTAAGCACCGGGCAGGTCTACAATACGGATATCTTTACCGTCAACAGTGAAATGGCCTTCTTTTTTCTCTACCGTTTTACCCGGCCAGTTACCCACATGCTGCCGAGAACCGGTCAGGTTGTTGAAAACTGTAGTTTTTCCGGAATTGGGATTACCGGCCAATGCGATTGTCATATGTCCGTTGTTTTCCATTGATTACTTCTCCACAGCTACTTTATCGGATAAGTTAGAATATACTAACTCCGGTTTAAAATTTTTTAGATTCACCTTTTCTTCGACCAAGATTTGCATAGCCACGCCCCTGCCCAAAGCCAGGCGTGTATCTTTGATACAGATAATCAGAGGTCCCCCGATATCGTTTTTAACAATACTCAGACTTGAACCGGGCACCAATCCCTGCTCAAACAACTGGCATTTCACCCGTTCCGAAGCGACGATATCTCTGACACAGACTGCAGATCCGTCCCGCATCAGACCCAGCGGTATTCCGGACGTCATTTTCCCACCTCGACAAATATCAGTGCAGCCTCACTTTTTCTAAGCGTCAACTGATAGCCTTTAACATTGATTTCCACCGGGTCACCCAGCGGAGCACAACCCTTCATCAGGACCTCTGCCCCGGGGGTGATACCCATATCCAGGATACGAGTTTTCAGAGCCTTATCGGAAGCCACACGCACCACTTTGCCGCGTTCTCCCGCTTTCAATTCATTTAAGGCTCGTACAGGTTTTGGCGACCCCATACTATCCTCCTTTGCTTGAACGGAATTATCTTCATTAGTTGATTCTGATTTGACTGAGGTTGAGCCTTCCACCGACTTCAAGTCCTGCGTAATCTCCAGGAATTTCATCATACGCATCATGGTATGCGAACTTACCACATGCTCCATTAAACAGGCATCTTTCTCTGCAACCGACGGGTCCACTTCCAGAATATCGGTTAAAAATTGCTTCAGTTTCCGATGCCTCCAGCGGACTTCTACCGCGGTTTTCTTGCCGCTCTCCGTCAACGCTATGGCGCCATAGCGTTCCTGGGTCACCAGGCCGTGTTTTTTAAGATGGTTGATGGCCTGTACCACACTGGCTTTGGCCACTTCCAGTTTGGCGGCGATATCGGTCACCCTGATTTCATCAGTTGATTCGGAAAGTATCAGCATAGCCTCCAGGTAATCCTGCATTGAAGAGGTGATAACATTTGAATCAACCATCTTGAGCCTCCGGAGCCGTTTTTATGTTGTTAGTATAATCTAACATTTATAATTTAGCACATCCTAATAATATATGCAAGGAATTTTTTAAAGGCCCTGCGCGATCTCAATTAAGACCGGCCGGACGCGGTATACCCCGGTCAACTGTAACTAACTACCTGATTACAAATAACCTCCTCCGCTCTCACCAGTGTCTCAACCGCATGCGTCTGTATACCAATTCCTTAATATGGTTATTGCAAATTCGACCGGCATCATCCATATTGTTAGTTATAAGTAACTTTATAGACAGCCAATTTATCGACGATTCCGATAAATCCCGCTGTTGGTTTAATAAATCTTATCCACATTCATTTCACGCCTGAAACATCCGAATTTTCAGAACCCGGTGTTGCATGTCCGGGTTGGTCATGTTATAGTATTATTTGTTAGTTATAACTAACATTTCTAACAAGGGGGTACTGTTCTTATGAAAAAGAGCAATGAGATTACAGCTACTATGCAGGACTATCTGGAAATGATCCTGATAATTTCCGAGCTTTCAGATGAAATCCGTATCACCGACATCTCCCAAAGATTGAATATCAGTAAATCCAGCGTGGCCCAGGGCATCGACCATTTGAAAAGGCACGGCCTGGTATATCAACCCAAATACGGACCAATCTACTTAACCGATAAGGGGAGAGAGATAGCAACCGACGTCAAGTGGCGGCACGACAAATTAAAAAAGTTCCTGATTGAAGTCCTGGGCTGTGAGGACAGGATAGCCGAACAGGATGCCTGCCGCATGGAGCATGTCATCAGCCAGCAGACCATGCTGCGCCTGCTGGGATACATGGAGGCTGTCACACAATTTAAGAATAACCGCTCTGAAAAGTCGGTAAGACCGTTAGCCGGCTCCCCGCATCGCGAATTAATCGGAATTAACTCGGCTCGTGACTGAAAATCCGGACTGACAGGTCTTCACATATCAAGAATCCCAACTGGAGGAGTTAATGATTAAAGCCAAGTTTATTTCGATATGCCTGAGTCTAACCTTGCTGGCTGCCCTGCTGCTACAGGCGAACGCCTGCTCCAATAATCCAGCCGGGACACAGACTACAGAAACAGACATACCGGATTCCGTTAGCATTACCGATGCCTCGGGCAGGGAGATCACCGTCAAACTGCCGGTTGAGAGAGTAGCCTATCTGCATCCCACCGTGGCGGAAGGATTGCGCATTATCAATGCCTGGGACAAAGTCATATCGATTGACAACTTCACCTTCGATACAGTCCTATTCCCCGACACGGGCGATATGCCGGTTCTGACTTACACTGAATCCGGCTCGATTGACTATGAACAAATTCTGCAACTCCAACCCGATGTTCTGCTCGTTCTGCCCAGCGCCGGTACCGTTGATCTGGAAGCCGTGATCGCCAAACTTGAACCTGACATTAAAGTCATATCGGTTTTCGACACTTACGATTCTGAAACGTGGTCAAAAGGCCTGGAGCTGCTGGGTACCCTCATGCAGCGAGAGGCCGAAGCTACCGAATTTATTGAGTTTTGCCGGAATATCGAGGAAGACATCAGTGCCAGGACCGCCTGGCTCTCAGATGCAGACAAACCCCGGGTTTTCTTAAAAACAGCCGGCTGGAGCGCCGAACAATTCTCTACATTCACCGATGAATTCGGTTTCGTGAAGAAATTAATGGAAGCGACGGGAGCCATTAATATTGCCGCCGACCTGCCTTCTACCGGCGGCTGGGTGCAGGAGGTGGATCAAGAGTGGCTGATGACTCAGCGTTGCGATTTGATTCAAGCCTACATTTTCGAATCAACCGAACCCGGATTGGTCGGATTCAATATAACCGATGATACAGCTCTGCAAAACTATATCCAAAAAATCGCCGCTATGCCGGCTTTTGCAGATAGCCGGGCTGTCGCAGCAGGGGAAATTTACGTTATGGATACCTATCTGCTGACCACTCCCAGGTATTTCATTCTCATGGAATATTCAGCCAGATCTTTCCATCCCGAATTGTTTTCAGATATAGACCCCAGGGCCACCCTGCAAGAGTATCTGAATCGCTTTATCCGTGTAAACACAGACATCAGTGAACAGGGAATATTCTTTTACCCGGAAAAATAACTGACCTTTAAATAATGTCAGGTTGAGAGGGGAAAAATGCAAAGAGAAGAAAAAAAACAGAAAACAGGTGTAGCCCGCCTGTTGGAGATAGCGCAGGAGCAGCGCCCGCTTTTGATTCTGGCGGCGGTGATTTCTGTCATCTCCACCTTGTTGCAGTTTATGCCGTTTGTGGCGGTGTATGTTATCGTGGCAGAGCTGCTGGAAAATGTCACAACTCCGGCTTTGATAGACTACGGTCTGATCCGGCAATGGGGCCTTTATGCTCTGCTTTTTCTGGTCGGTGCGCTGGTATTTCTATATGCGGGTAACATGTCATCCCATATCGCAGCCTTTCGCACGCTATACAACTTGCGTGTCCGGCTCAGCCAGCATCTGGCCAAGCTCCCGCTAGGCTACTTTAACCGGCAATCCACCGGAGCCATCAAGAAAAACCTGGAAATGAGCGTAGAAAAGATAGAAAACTTTATCGCTCACCAGATACCGGACCTGGTAGGGGCCATTGTTCTGCCGGTTTTAATGCTCGGAGTCATGTTCTGGCTGGACTGGCGGCTGGCGCTGGCCGGTTCCATCCCCATTATTATCGCTTATCTGCTGCAGACCTGGGTCTACTTCAGCGAGAGAGGCAAACGCGAGATGCAGGCCTATATGGATGCCCAGGAGAAAATGAACGCTGAAGCTGTAGAATATGTACGCGGCATGCCGGCAGTCAAAGTCTTCGGATTGACGGTGCGTAACTTCCTGCGCTTCAATAATTCCATCAATGCCTACCGTGACATTGCCTTGCGCATCACACGCCAGTATAAACATTATTATGTTACTTTCTTTGTTATCCTGACCTCATTGCTGGCCTTCATGGTGCCAGTCGCCATCCTGCTCCTCAGCGGACAACCGGGTAATCAGGCCCTGGCCTTGACTATCATGGTCTTCCTGGTCATGGCTCCCGGCTTATCTATACCGGTTCTCAAACTGCTGTACCTGGGCGGCAATCTCCGCCAGATTACAGAAGGCACTAACCGCATAGATGAGATACTGAGGCAGGAACCGGTAGCCGAACCGGCGCTCCCCAAAGCGCCTGCAGGCTTTACGGTCAGCTTCGAACATGTCAACTTTTCCTATGACGATAAGGATGCCGCCACCCGCGTCGAAGCACTGACGGATGCCACCTTCACAGCCGGAGAAGGTCAAATAACCGCCCTGGTCGGGCCCTCCGGCAGCGGCAAGTCCACCATCGCCAACCTGATTCCCCGTTTTTGGGATGTATCCTCCGGTGTAATTAAAATCGGAGGCGTGGATGTGCGGGAAATGGGTACCGAAAAACTCATGGAAACGGTCTCCTTCGTCTTCCAGGACGTCCACCTGTTCTACGACACTATAGAGGAAAACATCCGCATGGGCAACAAGCAGGCGTCAAGTGCAGCGGTGATAGCAGCCGCACAGGCCGCTTGCTGCCATGAATTCATTACCCATCTGCCGGAAGGCTATCACACTAAGATCGGCGAAGGCGGCACTTACCTTTCCGGCGGAGAAGCTCAGCGCGTAGCCATAGCCCGCGCCATTCTCAAGAACGCCCCTATCCTGGTAATGGATGAAGCTACAGCCTTTGCCGACCCGGAAAACGAGGTCAAGATTCAGCAGGGTCTGATTTCCCTGATTCAGGGGAAAACGGTCATAGTGATAGCCCACCGGTTAAGCACAATCCGGGAAGCGGATAAAATTATCGTCGTAGAAAACGGTCATATCGTTGACAGCGGTAAACACACCGACCTGCTGTCACACGGAGGTCTGTACCGGCGCATGTGGGAAGCCCATATCGATGCCGGAGCCTGGGAACTCTCCTCCGAAGAATCCCGAGAAGGAGCGGAAACCAAATGAAAAAGATACTTTACAATATAACCAGCGGCAAGCCGCGCTCATTGATAGTACCTTCCATAGCTTCACTGCTGGACGGTCTTTGTAAAGTCGTACCGGCGGCGCTTATCCTGGAGATATTCAATATTATCTTCCGGCATTTTCAGACCGGCAACCCGCTGGATACCGGCCGGATGTGGATTACAGCCGGTATACTGATAGCCTGGCTGGTAGTGCAATATGTGGCCTATTCATGGGCCTATAATACCACTTATGAAGTCTCTTACGAGGCTTCGGCAAGAGGCCGTACGAAGCTGGCGGAACGGCTGCGCAAGCTTTCACTGGGTTTCTTCGGCAGCCGCGACCCCGGCGACCTGACCACCATGATGCTGGGTGATTATTCCCTGGTGGAACAGGCCATCTCGCACCATTTCCCCCAGCTTATCAGCGGCATCGCATTGCCGGTACTGGCCTTTGTCGCTCTGCTTTTCGTGCAGTGGGAAATGGCCCTGGCCATGTTCATAGCACTGCCGGTCTCGGTACTCATTATCTACCTGTCCAACAACTTCCAGACACGGCTCGGCAAGTCCCATATCAAGGCTAAAGTGGACGCCGCCAGCCGTCTCCAGGAATATCTGCTGGGCATGCGCGAAATCAAAGCGCATAACCTCAGCGGAGCCCGTTTTGAACGTTTGCGTGAGGCCTTCCACCGTCTGATGCGCGAGTCCATTAAAATCGAAGGCGCAGTCGGTCCGGTGGTTATGTCGGCCATAGGCCTGATGAGGGCCGGACTGACTCTTATCATCGTAGTCGGCGCTTATCTGCTGGCCGGCGGCGACCTGACCCTGCCGGTATTCCTGGTATTCATACTGCTGGCTACCCGCGTTTACGAACCCCTCCAGGTCGTGATGGTCAACTATGCGGAAATCAAATATGCCACTACCAGCGCCGAGCGTATTATGGACATCCAGAAAGAGCCCATCCAGCCCGGCACGGGTGAATTACCCCCGGGCAACCGTATCGAATTCCAAAACGTCACCTTCGCTTATGAAGAGCATGACGTGTTGAAAAATGTTTCCTTCACCATCGAGCCTAATACCATAACCGCCCTGGTCGGCCCTTCCGGCAGCGGCAAGAGCACCATCACCCGCCTGATTGCCCGTTTCTGGGATGTCCGGAGCGGCTGTATTCGCCTGGATGGACGGGATATCAAAGAAATAGAGCCGGAAAAGTTGCTTTCCCGTATCTCGATGGTCTTTCAGGACGTCTATCTGTTTAAAGATACCATCGGCAACAACATCCGGGTAGGTAAAATGGATGCCACCCAGGCGGAGATTGAAGAAGCCGCCCGCAGGGCTTGCTGCCACGACTTTATCACAAAACTGCCGAAAGGTTATGACACACCTGTGGGAGAAGGCGGCTGCACCCTCTCAGGAGGAGAGAAGCAGCGTATCTCCATTGCCCGTGCTTTGTTAAAAGATGCTCCCATCGTGCTTCTCGACGAAGCCACCGCTTCCCTCGACCCGGAAAACGAGACGAATGTACAGCGGGCTCTCAATGCCCTGGTTGAGAATAAAACTGTCGTCATCATCGCTCACAGGCTGAAGACCGTACGCGGTGCAGACAAAATAATCGTCTTGAATAATGCCGGTATAGCTGAAGAAGGCCGACACCAGGATTTGATATTCCGCCAGGGTTTATATCGACAGCTCTGGGACCTTCAGCAACAGTCGGCCGGCTGGCGTATGAAAATCGCCGCTTGAAGCCTCCCTCCAGTAAATAAAAAATAATGAAGGAATACTATGCAAAGCAAAACTCTTAAAATAATCTCTTCACTGCTATTGGGCATCATACTGCTCGTCGTAATGACCGGCTGCGGAAATTCCGATACTACCGTAGAGCAGGCCACGGGAACCGCAACCTCAGCCGTTCCGGCCGATACCACCGCAAGCACCACGGAACCGACACCGGAAACCGTGACGGTTACCGATTCCTCCGGGCGGGAAGTGACCGTAAAACTGCCGGTGGAGAGAGTCTCTTATCTTCACCCGACCGTTGCGGAGGGGTTGCGTATTATTGACGCCTGGGACAGGGTGGTTTCCGTTGATAATTACACCACCGACAGCATTCTTTTTCCCGGCTTCACGGACATGCCAGTGATAACTTATACAGAAAGCGGCGACGTGGACTATGAAGCCATTATTGAGTTAAAACCGGATGTATTGCTGGTACTGGCAGTAGGCGGCACGATCGATCTGGCTGAAGTCGCTGCTACCCTCGAGCCGGAAATAACCGTTATCGGTGTCTTCGATACGTATGATGCCGATACCTGGACCGAAGGTATCGAGCTTCTGGGGACTATCCTGCAGCAGGAAAATGAAGCCAGAGAATTCATCGAGTTCGCTAATGCAATAGAAAACAACATCAGTACGAGGACAGCGGCAATACCGGACGGAGAAAAACCAGGCGTATTCTTGAAGGTGCCCGGCTGGACAGAGGAACAATTCTCCACCTTTACCGATGAATTCGGCTTCGTTCAAAAAATGATGGTAACTACCGGTGCTATCAACGTGGCGGCTGATCTGCCCTCGATGGGAGGTTGGGTACAGGAGGTGGATATGGAGTGGTTGATGACGCAGACTTACGAATATATCCTGGTACAGGTCTACGACGACCTCTATCCGGGTTTGGTCGGCTTGCAGATACAGGATGACGCCGCCATTGCAGCCTACCGCGAAGAGTTAAAAAACCTTGACGCTTTTAGCGGCAGTGTGGCGGTAGACCGGGATAATGTCTACCTGATGGACTCGTATTTCATGTGCACGCCTCGCTATTTCATATTGATGGAATACCTTGCCCAGTCTCTCCATCCCGAATTATTCCCGGAACTGGATCCCAGAGCGACCTTGCAGGAATACCTTGCTCGTTTCATACGCATTGATTTCGCTCTGGATTCCAGCGGAGTGTTTTTCTATCCTGAGTCGTAGAAATACACTAACAACACTAACTACCGGACTGAAAAATAAAGGATACGATATGCAAAATAAAAGTCTAAAAATTATAGCTTTTATCCTGTGCGGCAGCCTGCTGCTGGGCGCATTGACCGCTTGCGGTAACTCCAGCACTACCACGGATAAGCCCACAGAAACTGCCACCTCAGCCGTTCCGGCCAATACCACCGCAACCACCACGGAACCGGCACCGGAAACCGTGACTATAACTGATGGATATGGTAGAGAGGTTACCGTCACCAAGCCTATAAAAACGGTGGCCTCGGGAATCTCTACGGTCACGGAACTGCTGATATCGCTCGGTGTTGAAGACCGCATTGTCGGGATAGACCTTTCCAGTTCTATCAGGGAATTCCTTTTCAAAGATTTACTCGATTTACCGCTTATCAGTACCTCTGAAGACAGCCATTACGCTATGGACTTTGAGAAAATAATCGCGCTGGAACCGGATATCTTTATTACCGGCGTGGTACCCCAGGAAGGCTTTGATGATATCGTCGCCACGCTGGAGCCCGAGATCCCGGTTATCGCGGTCTCTTACGATACACCTGAGGAATTCGTAGCCAGTCTGACGCTGCTCGGCGAGCTTTTCGATTGTCAGGCAGCCGCCGCTGAATACAGCGCCTTTTTCCAGGGTACCCTGGATATGATTATCGAACGGGTAGCCGGTCTACCGGAAGATGAACGGCCGCGTGTCTACTATGAGTGGATGCAATACTTCACCTTTAATAAAGACCTCTACAGTTACCAAATCCAGATAGATATCCCGGGCGGGGTCAACGTAGCGGCCGACCTGCCGACCACTTACGGCATGATAGACCCTGAATGGGTGATAGAAAAAGACCCCGAGATAATTATCTCCCTGGCCATGCCGTATTCCATGATGGGCTCCGAACCGGTCGACTGCGGATATACAGTGGATGATTACACCAGTATCGCAGCTTACCGTGAATCCATATTGAACCGCAGCGAGTTGTCCGAGGTCAGCGCCATCAGAGAAGGCCGGGTGTATGTTATCCAATACGAACTGACCGCCACCTCCTGTATCGGGTTCGCTTATATGGCCAAGTGGCTGCATCCGGACCTTTTCGCAGATTTAGACCCGCAGGCTTTGCATCAGGAATGGCTAACCCGCTTCATGGGGATTGACTATAACCTGTCTGAACATGGAGTCTTCGCCTATCCGGAGCCCTAGCCGGAAACAGGTCGCAGATTCCTGCCGGCAACGACGACAAACTAGCAGGAAAAGGAGAATAAATATGATAAATTTACCGGAAGTTGAATGTAAACCTGTTGGTCTTTATTCAATAGCTTTTGGGCAAATACAGTCCAGGCTCTTAATGTCAGGGATTGAGCTCAATATCTTCGACTATCTGTCCGAGCCGATATCCGCCACCGCAGTAGCAAAGACGCTGAAGGGACATCCCGCCAATACCGAAACGTTTCTGAACGGACTGGCAGCTATCGACCTGGTACAAAAGAAGCAGGGGCTTTACCGGAACTCTCCCCTGGCGCAAACCTTCCTGGTCCGCGGCACGGAGACCTACCTCGGCAGTCAACTGGTTTCCACGTTACAGACGTTTTCCCCCATTTTAGACGGTATTCCCGCACTGGTTAAAGAGGGAACGCCTCCTGTTAAGGAGTCTACCAACGTGCTCTCTGAAGAATTCTGGATGCAGCTGACCAGGGATATAGCCAACTCGGAAAGGGGAGGCTCCGCCCGGCAGGCGGCAGAAATCGTGGCCGGGCTGCCGGAGTTTGCGTCTTTCCAGAGAATGCTGGACCTCGGCGGCGGTCCCGGTATCATCGGAATGGCCATCGTAGCAGCCCATCCGACCATGCGGGGAACTATCTTCGACCGGCCCTCAATCGTCAAGGTCGCAGAAACGTTCATCCAGGAATACGCAATGGCAGACCGCCTGGATGTGCTGGGCGGCGACTATCTGACGGATCCTATCGGAGAAGGCTATGACTTGATATGGACATCGGCGTGCCTTAATTTTGCCATTCACGCTATGGATAGCTTGATGGCAAAAATCTACGCCGCCCTCAATCCCGGTGGGGTGTTTATCAGCTGTGCCGAGGGATTGACCCACGAACGGACTGCACCGGCCTTGCTGGCCCTGCAAGCCGTACCGCAGGCATTGAGTGGACAAGATATTTACTTCAACCAGGGCTTCATCGCCGATGCCATGCTGAGGGCCGGGTTCAAATCTGTTCGTTCGAGTACGCTGGATACCATCTGGGGGCCGATGGATCTTGATGTCGGCAGGAAAGCCTAGACGGATTTTTAACAATCAGAGTAGAAATAATTAAGAAAGCTTACTGAAGGTTTTCTACCCGGAACCATAGCCATACGCAGCTAATTACAGTGTCTTGGTAGTCTATTAAGGAATAACATGGAACAGAAACTTGAAGTCTCACTCACGACTGTTCGCTCAAAGTCGTTAGATATAAAAAATGAACAAAAAAAGAGCAGACGGAAGAAACTAATTTTTATCGTATCTCTAGTACCGGTGACAATACTGCTTTTAGCGCTGGGGATTCAGACCGGGTCGGCTGACTTTTCAATAGGCGATGTCTTCACTACTATCCTGCACCGTTTTCTGCCCGATGCGGTTGCCTCTATCGGTGCTACCGCCGATAAAATTGTCTGGGAACTGCGCCTGCCGCGCGTATTGATGGCTTTACTGGCCGGCATCGGACTGGCCGGCACCGGCTGCATTATGCAAGCCTCTCTCAAGAATCCGCTGGCAGACCCGCTTTTCCTGGGGATATCATCCGGAGCCGGGTTCGGAGCGACCCTGGTAATCATCTTCGGAGTGGGTATTTTAGCCGGGTCGGGAGCTACGATTATCAGCGCTTTCTTATTCGCCATGGTCATTTCCCTGGTCATTATCGGAATGTCCAGTGTCAAAGGGGCCAAACCGGTTACCATGCTGCTGGTGGGGCTGGCTATGACTTACCTGTTTATGTCGTTGACGCAGCTCCTCCAGTACCAGGCCGAAGCGGAAGCTGCCAAAGCTTCCATGATGTGGATGGTGGGCGACCTGACAGACTCGGACTGGAGCGAAGTAGCGATACTCTTGCCAATTCTGATAGTCTGCCTGGGCCTGCTGTTCTGGAAATCCTGGGACCTAAATATCCTGGGCACCGGCGACGAAAGTGCCAGGAGCCTGGGTATCAACGTGGGCAGATTACGCATATTTTTGATGCTGGTGGCATCGCTCCTTACCGCGGCCGTGGTCAGCTTTGTGGGAGTTATCGCGTTTGTAGGTCTGGTCTGTCCGCATATCTGCCGGATGGTCATCGGAAACGATAACCGCTATCTGTTACCGGCCTCCTGTCTGGCCGGCGGTATTCTGTTGCTGGCGGCCGACTGCATCGCCAGAATAGTTATGAGTCCGGTTATTCTGCCGCCGGGAGTGGTCACCGGACTGCTCGGCGCTCCATTCTTTATTCAGCTTGTCATGAGACAAAGGAGGGAACTATTTTGAAACTCCAGGTAGAAAACGTATGGTTCAGATATCATGCTGCTCCTGTATTAAAGGGAATTTCTTTCGAGCTGGGCTCGGCCGAACTGGTCTGTCTGGTCGGCCCGAACGGCAGCGGGAAAAGCACCCTGATACGCTGTATCGACGATATTCTGCGCCCGCAACGGGGCCGGATACGTGTCGACGGTCTGGAGACCGGCGCCATGCACCGCAAGGAAATAGCCCGGCGCATGGGATATGTGCCGCAGGGCTTCCAGCAAATCTTTTCAACCACAGTCTTCGATGCCGTATTGATGGGCAGAAGGCCCCATGCCTGCTGGCGCAGCAGTGAAAAGGATGCGGATAAAGTAGCTGAAGTATTACAATTGCTGGGACTGGCTGAGTTCGCCATGCGCGATTGCAGCGAATTGAGCGGCGGTCAACAGCAACGGGTCATGATAGCCCGGGCCCTGGCCCAGACTCCCGATATACTGCTGCTGGACGAATCGACTTCAGCGCTGGATATCAGCTATCAGCTGGATGTTATGGAAACCTTGCATACCCTGGTAAGGACTACGAAGATCGCGGCTATCATGGCTATGCATGACCTGAACATGGCCTCGCGCTACGCCGACCGCATCCTGATGTTTAAGGACGGACAGGTTTATACCGAAGGGACTCCGGGCCAAGTGTTCACACCTCAAAACATCGCCGGAGTCTACGGCATTGAAACCTCTATCAGAATCGATAATGACGGCAAGCCGTCAATAGTGCCGATGCGCAGGGTCAATCCAGACTTTAACGATGCGGACGAGAAAGCACCCGAGCTGGCTGTCAGAAAGTAGCTGCAGGAGGAACATATGGGATTTACTCAAGCTATCCTGAAACAGGCCCGGAAGCCTTCAGGCCATTTCGGCAGATTGTTCGTCCGGTCGATGCATACCGGTCATGGGCCGGTCACAAAATGGGGACTGGGCCAGGTGGATATCAGGCCGAACGCCACAATTCTTGATATCGGTTGCGGCGGCGGTCACACGGTCAATCGCCTGGCAGGAATAGCAACGGAAGGGCAAGTATACGGCCTGGATTACTCCGAAGTCTGTGTAGCAGTGGCAACTGCTGTCAACCGGAAGTATATCGAGGCCGGGCGGGTCAAAATCTGGCAGGCTTCTGTAGATTCGCTGCCTTTCCCCGCTGACATGTTCGACCTGGTAACAGCGATAGAAACCTGCTATTTCTGGCCTGACCTGGTTAAAAATCTCAGTGAAATACGCCGTGTCTTGAAACCCGCAGGTCGTCTGATAATTATCAACGAGGCCTACCGTGACGAGAGTTTCCAAAAAAGAAACTCCAAGTGGGTTGCAGCCGGCGGTTTTAACTGCTATTCAGCGGATGAATTCAGCTCTTTCCTCAAAGAGGCAGGTTATGCCCGCATAATGATAGATACTCTGCCAGCCAAAAACTGGCTGGCCGCAACAGGATTTAAGGACAACTATTAACAGGTGTTACCTCAAAGAAGCGTTCCGTACAGAAATCGCTCTTTGTCCGCAATCTATAAGCAGCCTCACAAATTCTTGTAATCGTATCTGCCGCCCTTTATACTTGGATTATTAACCGAATCCGGAGGCACTATGAACTATTACGGGCTGATAATGGGTGCGATTATGCTGGCAGCTGTAGGTTTGGGCCATATTATAGTGGTCAAGTGGGAGTATTACTGGGGAGTGAAATCCTGGCCGGCTATGGGCGTTTTGGGTGTCGGCCTGATTGTCGCTTCTCTCTTTGCCGGCAACCTGATTTTATCCGGCGGACTGGGAATGCTGGGAGCCACCCTGCTGTGGGGCATCCACGAGCTTTTCAAACAACCTAAACGGGTAGCTCAGGGGCTGTTCCCCCGCCGTTCGGATAAAAAACCGAAATCAGCTGAATAAGCCTTACTTCAGAAATTAAAATGGAAATTAATCTCGGCTTTGCCATATTACTAACCCTGATGGCCGGGCTTTCCACCGGTATAGGCAGTGCTATTGCCTTTTTCATCCGCCGTCCCAACAACTCTTATCTGTCCTTTTTACTGGGCATTTCAGGCGGAGTGATGGTCTATATTTCCTTCGTCGAATTGCTGGGCACAGCCATCACTGATGTCGGCTTTTTAAAAGCCAATCTGGCCTTTTTCGGCGGCATTATCGTTTTCGCGATAATCGATATCCTGGTACCGCACTCTTATGAAGAAGAAAACGCCTCGGATCCCCCTCTGGGAGAGGAAAAACACACTGCTTTGCCTGGTCAATCAAATTCCGCCCTCAAACGCGGCGGCCTCTTTATCGCTCTCGGTATTGCGATTCATAACTTTCCGGAAGGCATGATTACTTTCGCTTCAGCCGCCGGCGGAGATGTATCGCTGGGAGTGATGATAGCAGTAGCCGTCGCTATCCACAACATCCCGGAAGGCATAGCGGTCTCAGTCCCCATCTGGTACGCTACCGGCAGCCGTTTGCGTGCCTTCAGCTATTCTTTCTTTTCGGGTCTGGCCGAACCGTTAGGCGCCATTCTGGGTTATGCTATCCTGCGGCCTTTTCTGACCCCCGATATCCTCTCCATCACTCTGGCGGTAGTGGCCGGCATCATGGTTTACATCAGCCTGGATGAAATCCTGCCGATGGCCCACCGCTACGGACGGGAACATCTGGTTATTTTAGGGCTGGTCATCGGGATGGCGGTGATGGCGCTTAGCCTGGGAATGCTGGGGTAAAGGCACTATTTACAGCGCTTATTTAATGCGCTATAATATATTAGCAGTTGCGCAGATATTAAGGAGTATATCGGATATGACCCGCACGGAAGACCGCTGTGAAACCTGGGCAGTCGATGAAGCCAGGGTAGTCGAAACCAAAAAGAATCTACCTCCGGATGAGACCTTTACCATACTGGCGGAGACTTTCAGCGCCCTGGCGGATTCCAACCGCGCTAAGATTCTGCACGCGCTGGTCGGACAGGAACTTTGTGTATGCGATCTGGCCTGCGTAATAGGTATCTCCGATTCAGCGATTTCCCAGCACCTGCGCATACTCAGGACATTGAGGCTGGTCAAGCAGCGTAAAGAAGGCCGCATGATGTACTATTCTCTGGCCGATGACCACATCCGCCAGCTATTGGAAATCTGTCTGGAACACACCCGGCATTATTAATTTTTACTCTAACGATTTAGCAATTACGCAGATGTTAATTTAATATAATCATAGAAAGGAAATTCCAAATACTATGTCAGGAATACAGAATAACCGGGAACCACATTCCCCTGACTGTCATGACAACCAGTGCAGTTGCAGTGTGGATTGTACCTGTGGCTGCGGCTGCAGCGCCTGCCGGGATGAACAAGCTTTCAGTTTGAAGAAGCCTTTGTTATTTATTCTGCCGGCCGCTTTCTTAACTGTAACCGGGCTGGTCTTTCAAGAAGCCCTGCAAAATACGCCCGGCGGATTGGGTGAATATCTGGTTTTCCTGGCAGCCTACCTCTTGTGCGGCTGGAAAATCCTCTATAACACCCTGCGCAATTTCGCCCGCGCCAGGTTCTTCGACGAAAACGCACTGATGTCAATTGCCACTATCGGAGCTATTGCTATCCATGAATTGCCTGAAGCAGCAGGGGTAATGCTGTTTTTCAAAGTCGGAGAGCTGTTCCAGGAGCTTTCCGTGAGCCGGTCCCGCCGCTCGATTCGCGCCTTATTGAATACCCGGCCGGACTATGCCCGGCTGCGGCGGGATAATCAATTACAGGTGGTTAAACCTGAAATTGTCGCTATTGGTGAAGAGATTGTGGTGCAGCCCGGCGAAAAGATACCTCTGGACGGCGAAATAATATCCGGCCAGACCACGGTTGACACTTCTCCGCTGACAGGCGAATCCCTGCCGAGAAGTCTGCGCACGGGCGAACAAGTCCTAGCCGGGACGCTTAATTTGAGCGGTCTGATTAGCGTCCGGGTCACACGACCTTTCAGCGAGTCCTCCGTATCGAAAATAATGGAACTGGTACAGAACGCCTCTGCACGCAAAGCCCCTGCAGAGAAATTTATCACTACCTTTGCCCGGTATTATACTCCTGCAGTGGTAGCGGCAGCCGTGTTTACAGCTGTTATTCCGCCGCTGTTTTTCTCCGCATTATCCTTCTCGACCTGGTTTTACCGGGCCCTGGTACTGCTGGTAATCTCCTGCCCCTGTGCACTGGTAATCAGTATTCCACTGGCTTACTTCGGAGGCATCGGCGGAGCTTCACGCCGGGGAATCCTGGTCAAAGGGGCGTCCCATCTCGATACCTTAACCAGGGTCAAGACGGTTATCTTTGACAAGACCGGCACTTTAACCGGGGCCGCACTGAGAGTAACTGATGTAGTAGCCCTGGACGGTTATAGTGAAGAGTCCCTGCTGCGCCTGGCAGCAACTGTCGAATCTCATTCCCGGCATCCTATAGCTACCTCCATTCGCCAGGCTTACCCCACAACGCTCGATACCTCTGAAATCAGCGATTACACCGAAATACCCGGCTGCGGAGTGCAGGCCAGGGTAGACAAACACCTGGTGGCCCTGGGCAACGACCGGCTTTTAAAACAGTACGGCATCACTATCCAAAAAGCGGAAAAGGCTGGAACCCTGGTCCATCTGCTGGTCGATAAACTATATGTGGGTTATCTCGTATTAGCCGATGAGCCCAAAGACGAGGCGGCCGAGGCGGTCAGAGCCCTGAAGAGAGCCGGAGTAGAAAGAGTAGTCATGCTGACCGGGGACCGCTTTGCCGCTGCCGATTTCATAGCGGCCAGGGTTGGAGTGGATAGCTTCCGGGCTGAATTACTGCCCGAAGACAAAGTCAGAGAGCTCAAAACCGAAAGGACCGCCCTGGCAAGCGGCGGTAAAATTGCTTTTGTAGGCGACGGCATCAACGACGCTCCGGCCTTAGCCCAGGCCGATGTCGGAGTAGCTATGGGGGCACTGGGCTCAGAGGCAGCCATTGAGACTGCGGATGTGGTAATTATGCAGGACAATCCTTTAAAAATGGTCGAGGCCATAACACTGGCCCGTAAGACCCGCCGTCTGGTCTGGCAGAACATTCTGCTGGCCCTGGGAGTAAAGGGTATTTTCATTGTGCTCGGCGCCATAGGCATAGCCGCCATGTGGGAAGCTATCATAGCAGATGTCGGGGTGGCCCTGATGTGCGTACTGAATTCAGCCCGAGCTATCAGATAAGCCTCTTTCAATCAGACCCCAAATTAGGTAAACGTCATACACTGCGCCTCCGTTTGAACATAATATAGACACCGACTATAATGTAAAAATCAGTTCAATCATACTTAAAGGACGCAAAAATGCCGCTTGCCGATTCCTCCCAACCCGTCGCCAAAAAGATTTTAAATTTACATCCCAATGTCTTTTTTCTGGGTTTGACCAGCCTGTTGAACGACTTCGCCAGTGAACTGAT
Source organism: Dehalococcoidales bacterium (assembly GCA_034429955.1). GTDB lineage: Bacteria > Chloroflexota > Dehalococcoidia > Dehalococcoidales > UBA3254 > DATIKD01. Next base: position 334 of record DAOUFH010000298.1, on the reverse strand, counting down.
CTTTACCCTGCTGCCGCTGGTTTTAACCAATATTCTGGGAGCTTCGACCGTAACAGTCGGTTTGATCGGCGGTATTTCGGGTTCAGCCGATTCTCTTTTCAGAATTGCCAGCGGCTGGTACAGCGATAAGATCAGCAACCGTAAAAACCTGACCGTTATCGGTTACGCTCTGTCCGCAGTGGTCAAACCTTTCATGTATATCGCCGGAAGCTGGGGCGGGGTAACGGCCATCCGTTTCTTCGACCGCATGGGCAAAGGCATCCGCAATGCGCCCCGCGATGCTCTGCTGGCTGATTCGGTAGGCAAACGGGAACGCGGACGCGGGTTCGGACTG
>DAOUFH010000297.1:0-2005 GCA_034429955.1 Dehalococcoidales bacterium | reverse complement strand
ATGGTGGGCAGTATTGGATTTGAACCAATGACCCCCTGCGTGTGAAGCAGGTGCTCTAACCACTGAGCCAACCGCCCACTTTGACGGACGAACTAATTTTAACTTAATTGCGGTATCTTATTCAAGCCTGTGTACCCCTGCGGGTTACCTGGCCGGATAAACTGCAAGAATAAAGCGGGAGTTATCAGCATATTTCAAACGATACGTTATTAAATCGGCAATGGTGGTTATAACTATCCCCTGCTTTGCAGACCACTGCACGATTTCAGGCAGTCGCGCCATTGTGCCATCGGCATTCATGAGTTCACAGAGCAAGCCGTATGGTCTTAAACCGGCTAACCTCGGCAGATCCACTGTTGCTTCAGTATGGCCTTGACGAGTTAACACACCGCCCGCAGCAGCAACCAGCGGGAAAATATGTCCCGGCCGGCGTAAATCTTCAGGACCGGCATTATCGGCAATGGCGGCCTTGACCGTTGTAACTCTATCAGCCGCTGAAACACCGGTAGTAATGTTATCAGTCGCATCAACAGAGACGGTAAAAGCGGTGCCAAAGCGACTGGTATTCTCAGATACCATCATGGGCAGGTTGAGCAATCCGGCCCTTGCATTGGTAATGCACAGGCAGACGATGCCGCTACATTCCCGGATCAGCATATTCATTTGAGGGGTAGTAATAGATTCTGCCGCAAATATGAGATCACCTTCATTCTCGCGATTCTCATCATCTGTAACTACTACCCCTTCTCCATTACGCAGCGCTCTCAAGGCTTTTTGTACTCTTTCAAGCGGGGTGCCGAAGCTGTCTAACAATGTCTGATTCACCTGATTCTCCTTAAAGAATATTACTTATCAGACTCAGAGACAGGGGGCAAGCATAATCAAACGCTGATTTAAGGCAGGATTAAAAATATTACAGTCTGCTTTATACTCTTTCATCCGGACTTTGACCGTCGGCTCTGGACTATACCAGATCTGCTACTCCCTGTTCCGGGAATGCTTGCGGGCTTTCCATTGAGGATAACCGCCGATAGGGAATTTCACCCTGCCCTGAGAATAAGCTGTTTTTATTTTAGCGCTAACCGCTAAAACTAGCAACACGCACCGGCGTACCGAACCGGCCTCCGGCCTGCCATTCAATGCTCATTCGCCCTTCGCTCAAAACCACTCAATAAACATGAATAATGAACAAGCAATCCCGAACTGTTAATACATATTTGATTATTCAGCTCACTTTAAGGTAGACTGTATTGACCTATGAATAGTCCAAATAAACTAGCCACCGGAACTGCCGGGCCAGCCTTTAACTACGGGTATGTAATGGTTGCGGCTGCCTTTGTTATTGTTATGTTAAGCGTCGGTCTCTTTGTTTCTGTAGGAGTCTTTTTCAAACCCATCATCGAAGATTTCAACTGGAGCAGAGGCGTCACCTCCGGAGCCCTTTCTGTGGGTATTATGGTCAGCGGTTTGGTTAATGTTATCGCCGGTTCCCTCTCAGACAAATTCGGCCCTCGCCTGACTTTAACCGGAGTAGTATTTGTAGCCGGTGTCGGCTATCTGCTGATGAGCACGATCTCGAGCATCTGGCAGATTTACGTCTATTTCGGCTTACTCTGCGCTATCGGCAACAGCGTTCAGGTACCCCTGGTTTCTTCTATTTCCAGATGGTTTCCGACTAAACGCACGCTGATCATGGGTATTATTTTTGCCGGCGGCGGAGTCGGCGGCCTGTTTATCCCTTTGCTTTCAGACAAACTTATCACCCTGCTGGATTGGCCCATGTCCTATCGCATCCTGGGCGGAGCCTTTCTGGTTTTAGCTGTAATAGCCGCTCAGTTTTTACGTAACAGGCCCAATCCATATATCACAGCTTCCGTCCAGCCTGAAATAAAATCAAATCCCGGATCAAGTTCAGACAGCAGCACCGCCCTGACCTTAAAACAGGTCTTTAAGATGCCTAATCTGTGGCTGGGCATCTTGATTTTCTTCTTTTTCGGCGTATGCG
>DAOUFH010000296.1:0-1549 GCA_034429955.1 Dehalococcoidales bacterium | reverse complement strand
AAGTGCTGGATGATTACCTTAAAGACCCGCTCAACTCAGGTTATCACACCCTGGTATCCGAAGTTGATAATAAAATCGCCGGTTACGTCTGTTACGGACATAACAGCATGACCGAAAGCACCTGGGACATCTACTGGATAGCGGTGGCCCATGATGTTCAAGGTAAAGGAATCGGTCGACAGTTGATGACTACCGCTGAAAACAACATCGCGGCAGCAGGCGGTAAACTTATCATATTAGAAACATCTTCAACCCCCATTTATGACAAAACCAACCGCTTCTACGTTGGATTAAATTATCAATTGGACTGCCGCATCAAAGACTTCTACGCGCCGGGCGATGACCAGATAATTTACGAAAAAAGACTTTAAACGGCGAACTGCCCGGCCTGCAAAAATAACTAAAAACTGATCCGTAAAAATACTTAAAATTGTGGTTGACAGACCGGAAAGCATGCCTTAAAATGTAAAAACTTGGAGCAGACCCCTGGTGAGTCGGGCCCTCGAGCAGTGGATATCAATCCGCAGGACTAAGTAATATTAGCCTGCGGATTTTTTGTTAAATACCCGCAGGCAAAAGGGAGTCAAGCAAAGAATGAAACCGTCCTCCATTATCTCGGGCCATGCTCTGCCCCGCGGTTTGAGCGAGGCAGAAGCTGCTCAACGACTTAAAACCGAAGGCTATAACGAACTGCCCTCGGCACAGCGTAAAAATGTCTTCAGAATCGCTTTTGAAGTCATGAAAGAACCTATGTTCCTGCTGCTGATAGCCTGCGGCGTCATTTACCTTTTTTTAGGCGACCTCCAGGAAGCCTTGATACTGCTGGCCTTCGTATTCGTTATCATCGGCATCACCTTTTACCAGGAGCGGAAAACCGAAAGAACGCTGGAAGCCCTGCGCGATTTATCCAGTCCCAGAGCGCTGGTCATCAGAGACGGGGTTGAAAAACGCATCGTGGGCCGCGAGGTAGTGCGGGAAGATATTTTACTGCTGAATGAAGGCGACAGAGTACCGGCAGATGCCATAGTAATCAACAGCACCGATTTTTCAGTGGACGAATCTCTGCTGACCGGCGAATCGGTCCCGGTGCGGAAATCTGCCGGGGAAGCTGAAGCAGAAATGGGGACTCCCGGAGGGGATGACCTGCCCTATATTTATTCCGGCACTCTGGTTGTCAAAGGCCAGGCGATCGCTGTTGTTAAAAAGACCGGCTTGAACACAGAGATGGGGAAAATCGGCAGGACGCTGGCTAAGATCGAGCCGGAAGATACCCCTCTGCAAAAAGAGATCCGCAGGCTGGTCCGCAATATCGCCATAGCCGGTGTCAGCATATCTTTACTGATTGTCATTATCTACGGCATTACCCGGGGAGACTGGCTGAATGGGTTCCTGGCCGGGATTACCCTGGGTATGGCCATCTTACCCGAGGAATTCCCGGTAGTGTTGACCATCTTTCTGGCCCTGGGAGCCTGGCGCATCGCCCAGGAACAGGTGTTGACCCGCAACTCACCCGCCATTGAGACACTGGGGGCTGCCACAGTACTGTGTG
>DAOUFH010000295.1:0-3191 GCA_034429955.1 Dehalococcoidales bacterium | reverse complement strand
CCGGCATTTGGCCGGGTGTAAACCCGTCCGGGATACTGATACTGCCGCCGGAGGTGATTACCGACGTGCCACCGCCTGAGATAGGTACCAGGGAGGTGAGTTCCGCAGTCACCTGGTAGCTGACCACGCCGGAGGAGTTAGTCGCCAGCGGAGCAACTGTCGTGATGGTGGCCGGGAAACTTTGGTTATCCAGGGCATCGATTGAAACGACCGCCGATTGGCCGACTTTAATATTGAAAATATCGGTTTCCGAGACCATGAACGCCGCTTCGAACTGGTCTGGATCGGCTATCTGCAAAGCTACCTTACCTTTCAGCACATCGTCGCCGCCTTTGACACTGATAGAGGTGATAAAACCGTCAAAGGGCGCGGTGATAATCGGGCTGAAACCCTGGCTTTCGCTCAGTTTGTCCTGAGCGGTTTGCAAGTCTTTTTTGGCGTCTTCCAGGTCGAGTTCGGCATTATCCACTGCCGTATTGGCCTCTTCAATTGCGGTTGCAGCGTCTTCTGCCGCGATTTTGGCCTGCTCCAGGCTGATTTGGGCTCTGGCGATTTGAATCGCCACCGAGGAAGAAATCGAGACGTTGGTCCCGGCCAGCACCGCATTGAGATTGGCGGTGGCCTGGGTTAAAGAGTCTTGATAACCGGTGAGATAAGTGTTCCAGGTCGTAATATTGCCGGGATTAACCAGAATATCTGCCTCCATAGAAGCCTTGAAGGTATCCAGGGCCAGTTGGGCCTTGTCAACCACGTCTTTGGCAGCTTTGACTTCACTGATCTGGTACAGGCTATCCTCAGCACTTTCCAGGTCCAGGTCTTTTGAGCGTTTAGCCAGTTCCTGGCTGTATACCGCTCTCTGGGCTTTGACCAGCGCGCTCTCCTTGGAGGTCACATTGCGTTGAGCGGTAGTCACTGCTCGCTCTAGCGTGGTGAGTTCATCTTCCCAGACTGAAGTATTCAGTTTGACCAGCTCCTGGCCGGCGGTAACGGTCTCTCCGGCTTCTACCAGCACCTCATCCACCGTACCGGCCATATCGAAAGCCAGGTCCTGAGTTTTAGATAGAGCCAGCGAAGCTGTACCGGTTACCTCGTTGGAGACGGTGCCGATAGTCACTGCCACATTTCTGGTGGCAGTGGTGGTGTCTGTGTCGTCACTGCCGTTGCAGCCTGCCACCAGTACTGTAACCAGTGCCAAGGCTAAGATAACTCCGAGAATTTTCAAGATACGCATGTATTTCCCCTTTAATTCAGTGCTATTAGAATTTTATAAACGTTCTTTATCTAAGATAACAAGCAATTATTAAGAAGTTATGAAGTCCAAAATCTATTTTTTTAATTCCGGACTGCTAACTCGGCGCACCTTCTGATAATTAAACGGCTGAAGCGACCGCGTCTACCGGCAGAGTGAAATAAAAAGTACTGCCTTTGCCCTGTTCGCTCTGCAGCCCGATTTTTCCGCCGTGCGCTTCAATCAGTCTCTTGGAAATAGTCAGCCCCAGCCCGCTGCCGCCTCCGGTCCTGGCACGGGACTTGTCGACCCTGTAAAAGCGTTCGAACATCTTGGGTTGGTCTTCGGCCGGTATGCCCTCGCCGTTGTCCCGCACGCTGACCTTGACGAAATCGCCTTCTTGTTCGGCGACTATTTCGATCCGGCCTCCGGCGGCGGTATGGGTTATAGCGTTAGCCACCAGGTTGCGCAGCACTTCGCTGACGCGGTAATAGTCGATATATACCGGGGGCAGGGTCTCGGGCAAAACGGCGGTCAGTTCCAGCTCTTTTTCCCTGGCTTTAAGCTGCTGGGCCTTGATGGACTGCTCTATCAGCTGGAGGATATCCTCGCTCTGCCGGTTTAATTTAAGTTCGCCGGAGTCCGCCAGCGTCAATTCCTGCAAATCGCTGACCAGCCTGGTCAGCAGGTCGACCTCTTCGCTTAACGAGGCGATGGTGGCCTGGTCGGCCGGTATCACATTGTCACGGATGGCTTCCAGGTAACCGGCTACGTTGGAGAGCGGAGTGCGTAGTTCATGGGCTACATCGGCCACCATATTTTTACGCAGCCGCTCGTTTTTCTCCAGGTCGGCTGCCATCGAGTTGAAAGTACTGGCCAGTTGCCCCACTTCATCCGACCCTTTGGCTGAGACGCGCTGGCTGAAATCGCCTTTGCCCAGCTTCTTGGCTGAAGCGGCCAGCGCCCGCAGAGGTTTGGAAATCCTTTCTGAAAAGAAAATAGTGATGATGATGGCTATACCGATAGCCAGCAAACCGCCCCACAACAAAAACTTGTTGATAGTGCTGGAAATGAAAACAGCCATCAGCGTGCGGCTGGGATAAGTTATATACAATTTGCCGTAGGTGATGGTGGTTATCTGAGTTGGGGGTGGGCCCTGACTGTCGCCGTTAACGGTAGTCGGATTACGGTTCTGGGTCTCCAGGTCGATGCCGGCGTAGTTCAGCAGGGTGGCCTCCTGCGAGGTCCGGTAGACACTCCCCACCAGTTCGGCGTTTGAAGCTGCTATGACCAGGTTGGCCGAGTCCGTCAGCACAATGGGATAGTTCTCCATGGCGTAAAGCTGGTCGATCAAGTATTGCACGTCATCCCAGCCTCCGTTCAGAAAGTAATAGTAGGACAGAATAGACTGTATCCTGTCCGTGCGCTGCTGGTTGTTGGCTTCATCGTAGCGTTTTACTTCGTTATAGGTAGCCCTGGCCACAAAAAAAGAGCCGGTGCCGATGGTGATTAAAATAACCAGGATAAAAGAGGCCATCAGGCGGAACCGAATTGAGAAAGTCAATCTGTCCCTCCGGTAAACTTGTAGCCCGAGCCGTAGACTGTCTTGATATACCTGGTGCGGCCGGCTTCAGGTTCCAGTTTACGCCTTAAATTCAGGATGTGTACATCGATAGTGCGGTCGAATCCGTCGAAATCGAATCCCAGCACCTTTTCCACCAGCTGTGCCCGGCTGAAGACCCGGTTGGGTTCGCGCACGAAAACCCCCAGCAGTTTGAATTCGGCCGGTGTCAGCTTCAGTGCTTTGTCGTCTACATAAGCCTCGTGCCGCACGAAGTTGACCTTCAGGTTGTTGAAAGTCAGTTCCTCGGGGCCTATTTGAGAGTCGTCCGAGGTCCTGCGGAAGACCGCTCTGACCCTGGCGGCCAGCTCTTTGGGGCTGAAGGGCTTGGTGATGTAGTCG
>DAOUFH010000294.1:0-3846 GCA_034429955.1 Dehalococcoidales bacterium | reverse complement strand
GGCTGGACACCTTAATAGCCATACGGGTAGCCGCCGACAACTGCGCATCGATGCGCGACTCATCAGCCGTCGGGAAATCGGTCAGATGCACGCTATCGGGAGCATCCGGAAATACCGATTTGACCAGGTTCTGATATATCTCCTCCGCCAGGAAGGGCATAAAGGGGGCCAGCAGTTTGGCGAAAGTCACCAGACAGGTATACAGGGTATTATAGGCGCTCAGTTTATCGGCATCGTTGCCGCTCTTCCAGAACCGGCGGCGGCTACGCCGCACATACCAGTTGGAGAGATTGTCCACAAAAGTCTCCATCAAACGTCCGGCACTGGTGGGGTCGTAATTATCCAGGAATTTATCGACATCCTTGATCAGCAGATTAAGCTCGGACAGTATCCAGCGGTCCAGTTCGGCTTCGCTCTGGAAATCCGGGCTGAAATCAGGTTTATAGTTATCGATATTGGCATACATCACAAAAAATGAATAGACGTTCCACAAAATCAACTGGAACTGGCGCGTTATATCGGAAAGCTGTTCCTCGGCAAAGCGTTTGACGTTGCCGGGAGGGGTCGCCGTAAGACAATACCAGCGCAGGGTATCAGCACCGAATTTATTGATGATTTTCCAGGGGTCCACCACATTGCCGCGGGTCTTGCTCATCTTTTCGCCCTGGGCATCCAGGATATGACCGGTGCAGATCACATTTTTAAAACAGTTCTGCCCGAACAGCAACGTGGAAATGGCGTGCAAACTGTAAAACCAGCCGCGGGTCTGGTCGACCGCTTCACAAATAAAATCGGCCGGAAAGCGCCCATCGCTCATGATATCCCGGCTGGAGGATTCGAACGGGTAATGGTGCTGGGCGATGGACATATCGCCCGAATCCAGCCAGCAGTCGATCACTTCAGCGGCCCGTTTCATCTCCGCCCCGCAGTTACATTTAAATTTAATCTCATCCACATTGGGACGATGCATTCCCAGTTTGGTATCCTGCAGACTGCGGATATCGGTGCCGGACTTTTCCGCCAGTTCTGCGAAGCTGCCCACGCATTCCATTCGGCCGCAACTCTCACAGCGCCAGACCGGCAGCGGTGTGCCCCAGTAGCGTTCGCGGGAAAAAGCCCAGTCCACATTGTTATTCAGCCAGTCACCGAAGCGTCCATATTTTAAATGCTCCGGATACCAGGTAATCTTCTCATTATTGGCAATCAGCTGGTCTTTGACAGCGGTGGTACGGATATACCAGGTCTGTTTGGCGTAATACAGCAAAGGTGTATTGCAGCGCCAGCAGAAGGGATAGGTATGCTTTATCGTGCCGCTCTTGTACAGCAACCCGCGGGCGGCCAGGTCGGCCAGTATCTCTTTATCGGCCGATTTTACGAACTTGCCAGCAAAGGGATAGTTGCCGATAATCTTGCCGGCCAGGTCCACCTGTTGCACAAAGTCCAGGCCCTTGGACAGACCGGCGTCGAAGTCCACCTCACCGAAGGCGGGGGCCACATGCACGATACCAGAACCGTCTTCCATGGTCACAAAATCGGTGGCAATTACTCTATAGCTGAGGCTATCATCCGGCTGCTGCAGTCTGAATTCTTTGCGTTCTAAACCGTCCGGCCCGGTAAAGACCTCAGCTTTGCGCCGATCCACACCGTAGCGGTGTGGATTATACAGCGGCTCATAGCGGGTACCTACCAGCGCCTGACCTTTGACAGTGGCAACCACCGGACTGTCCGCCAGACCGGCTTTCTCCCGCAGTTGGTCAGCCATTATCAGATAATCAGTCCCTGTATCGATAACCGCATAGACCGCCTCAGCCGAGACCGCCAGAGCGGTATTGCCGGGCAAAGTCCAAGGAGTGGTGGTCCAGGCCATCAGGTAAAGCGGCTTCTGGGCCGTTAGCCCGGATAACTCCGGAAGTACCATTTCAAGCACTTTGAACTTGGGATAGACCGAAGGGTCGGCGGTATCATCCACATAGCCCTGAGCGACCTCGTGAGAACTCAGAGAAGTACCGCAGCGCGGGCAGTGGGGAGTAACCCGGTAGCCCTGGTAGATCAGCCCCTTATCCCACAGCTGTTTGATGGTCCACCAGACGGTCTCGATGTAATTGTTGTGCATGGTTACATAGGGATGTTCCAGGTCGCACCAGTAAGCTATCCTTTCGGTCATGGTATTCCATCTGTCCAGATAACCGTTAACACTGTCCTTACACTGCTCGTTGAATTTGGCAATGCCGTATTCTTCAATCTGCGTCTTACTGGACAGCCCCAGTTTCTTTTCGACCTCCAGTTCCACCGGCAGGCCGTGAGTATCCCAGCCCGCGATGCGGGGAGCGTAATAACCTTTCATAGTCTTGTAACGAGGGATCACATCCTTGAAAACCCGCACCAGCACATGATGAATACCGGGGTTGCCGTTGGCAGTGGGCGGTCCTTCAAACAGAGTGAACCGGGGGCCGTTCTTACGAGCCTCCACGCTCTTTTTGAAGCAATCCTTATCCCTCCATAAAGGCAACAGAGATTCCTCTACTTTAGAGAAATCGACTTTGCTGGAAACAGGTTTAAACATCTTGATAACACCATCCTGCAAATATATTGTTGGTCCGTAATAATCCGGCACCTTCCGCGCCCCAATAAAAAATCCCGTCCTCCTGGGACGGGATTTATAACCCGTGGTACCACCCTGGTTCTTCTGTTCAACACAGAAACTCTCCGGCAGGGCACGTTAGCATGCCCTCGTCGTCGATAACGGCTGACGAGACCGGCCGGGCTTACTCGGCTTATGACCTTTCAGACGACAGCTCAAGAGTGATTTTCAGAGACCTCAGTCGTTTCTGCTTCCACTGTACCAGATTCGCTGTACTTTGAGCTTTCTCTTACTCTTCTCTTTCAACGCTTTTACAAAAACAGGTTAACATATGTAAAATACAAAAGTCAAAAGGGGGGCTTTGATTAATGAATACGGATTAATGATTTATGAATTAGAACTAAAATCCAAAGTTTCTCTTAAATCATAAATCCTGAATCACTTCTTATTTTGGGGAAAGACCACCACTTTACGGTATTCACCTTCGCCCATACTCTCAGTGGCAACATCGGGGTCGTCCGCCAGCGTTAAGTGGATGATCCGGCGTTCATAAGCCGGCATAGGTTCCAGGCGGATTGAGCTTTTTCTGGCTCTGACCTGGTCGGCCACGTTCAAGGCCAGCGTTTTCAGGGATTCGAAGCGCCGCTGTTTATAATTCTCCACGTCAATCATGACCGGCACTTTGGTATGCGTGCGTTTGGTCAGGATCAGCCTGACCAGATACTGGAAAGCATCAATAGTCTGCCCGCGCCGGCCGATCAGTGAACTCATGTCGGAGCCTGTGAGATTGAGCACTATCGAATGAGGCTCATCTCCCAGAGTTGAATCCAGTTGATAGGTCTGAATCTCAGCCTTGATGCCGGTCTTATCCAGTAATTCCTGCACCACACTCCTGGCTACCTGCAAGGACTCATCACAGTCTTCGGAAGGCAGGTCTTTGATCTTGACCCTGATACGTGCCTCAGCTGCACCTATCCCCCAGATTCCGCTTTTGCCCTCGCTGACGACTGTCACTTCCAGCCTGTCGGCGGTTACATTATGAATATCCTGGGCTTTCCTTATGGCCTCATCAACCGTTTTGGCGGTGATTTCAAGATTTTCCATGCACAGTCCCTCAATTATTGTTTAGAATCGGTATTGTCCTTGGAATCGTTCTTCTTGGGGTCCGACTCAGCCGCCAGTCTCTTCTTCAACTGACGATCTCGTCCGCTCTCAGGCGGAGCTGAAGAACGCCGCAAGAACTTGAAGTTGAGCCCACCCCAGCC
>DAOUFH010000293.1:0-5579 GCA_034429955.1 Dehalococcoidales bacterium | reverse complement strand
TACTGGCAGTAGCGGTATCGGTAGGCATAGGGCTGTTCTTCGGGTTCTATCCGGCCTGGCAGGGTTCACGTATGGACCCCATAGAGGCTTTAAGGTCTGAATAACATTAAATAATATTAACTAAGGGTGGCTGTGACAGCCACCCTTAGTTTTTACGGCAAATGCCGCTTAAGCCATTCCAGGATTTCCCGCTGCACCGTCTGTTTTTCCGGTTCATTGAGGATTTCGTGGAAAAAGCCTGCGAAGATCCTGAGCGTTTTATCCTGTGAACTTATTTTACTGAAAGTTACTCTCGCACCCTGAGGCGCACACAGCTTATCGGCAGAGCCGTGCATAATTAATACCGGCAGATTCAGGGCGGTTAATCCGGCCTCGATTTTATGCAGCATCCACAGGAAAGAGATAATCAAACGGCAGGTCAATTTGCCCCGGTAGACCAGTGGGTCTTTATCATAATCCTTTACTACCTGCCGGTCATGGCTGAGAGTCGAGGAATCCAGTTTATACAGGCCCAGAGCGGGCGTGAGTACGGTCAGCGGCAGCAGCAGGGCGATGATGGGCAGTGGAATATGAGGCTGTATGCGCAGAGGTGTGCCTGAAAGCAACAGGCCGTCGACACAGCCGGGGTTGGTCTGGGCAGATCTCAGGGCCAGGGCGGCGCCCATACTGTGTCCGAATAGAAAGACCTTTTTAGCAGGCTGCCGGGTTTTGACAAAGGCGATAAAGGCCTCGATATCCTTTAGGGTAACGTCATAGTTATCGATATATCCCTTGCGGCCCGGTGAACGCCCGTGATGTCTCAGATCAAAAGCATAAACAGCTATTGAAGAAGCGGACAGAAATTCCGCCAGAGCTTTATAGCGCCCGCTGTGTTCCACGATTCCGTGTACAATTACCAGCACAGCTTCGGCAGAGCCCTCAGGCAGCCAGGCCTGATAATAAAGGGAATATTGCGCAGACCCCAGGAAATTGCCTTCTACATGTTCCATGCCATCTCCTCCTCAGCAGGCTAAAGTCAGTATAGCACCGTACCGCCCGGACTGAAAACGGAAATTGACAGGCAGCCGGTGCCATTTTTTGACTGTCCGGCCGGTTGTATGAAACGAATAAGAGCTATCAGACTGCAGTTTGATAATATCTTGCAAAGCCTGATAAAAAAACTTAAGCTTATTAGAGTGTTAATTTACTGCTTCACGTACAGTGCCGGACTGTAACCGAGCCGGGAGCGAGCGGAGCGTAATAAAAACGTATGAGCATCAGGATTAAAACATCTTTAATCGTAGCAGTGATCACTCTCATTGCCTTTGCTTTGATGGCTGTTGTGCTGAACAATTTTCTCACCAGAGAAAATTTACAGCAGGACAATCAAATCACGCAGGACAACATCCTGCAAGCCCGTTCGATTATCGACGAATCTATCAGAAACCTGGATACCATGCTGGCGGACTGGGCGGAATGGGATGACAGCTATAACTATGTAATAAATCGGAACAGCAGCTACCTAAATTCAAATTTTGTTTACTCCACCTATTTAAATAACCACCTCAACCTGGCCGCCATCGTTGACCTGGATGGGAATCTGCTCTTTGGCGAGCATTATCAATGGGTAACAGCGGAAAGCTCCGAAGCTTATTCTCTGGAAAAAAGCGCTATCCCGAACGGACTGCTGCCGTACCTGGAAAGCGGCAGCCCCTTTTTGAGTGGTAGTGATGAAGTAATCAGCCACAGCGGCCTGATATCTATTGCCGGCCAGTTGATGATACTATCATCACATTCGATAGTCACTTCAGACGGCATGGGGCCGTCCGTGGGCACCCTCTTTTTCGGACGTTATCTGGATGACATTGAAATTAAACGAATTTATTCCGTATATCATATTCAAATTGAAGCCGTCAATTTAGCTTCAGATCCCATTCCGGCAGATTTCCAGACTGCCCTGGATAATTTGAATAACGGTCGCCCGGCTTTTGTACAAACCCTCAACAAGGAATCCATCGCCGGATATTCATTGCTGACCGATGTAGACGGAGAACCTGTTTGCATCCTGAAAATCACCAATGATCGCAGTTTTTACCTGCAATCGCAACAGGATATCGTAATTTTAACTCTTGCCCTGCTGGCTTTTGGGATGCTTATGATTATTGCAGTTATTATTGTCATGGAAAGGTTCGTTGTCTCCAGAGTCTCCGGCTTAAGCAACAGCGTCAATAGTATAGGTAAAACAGGCGATCTCTCATCCAGAATACCAGTCTCAGGTAACGATGAGATTTCCAGACTGGCTGCCAATCTTAACAATATGCTTACCAATATCGAAAACTCCAGAAAACTACAGGAGGAGAGTGAAGCCTTCAATTCTACACTGCTTAAGGACTCGCCTAATCCCATCGAGGTAACCAATGTCGACGGCTCAATACGTTATGTAAATCCTGCACTTGAGAAAATAACCGGTTACTCTGAAGCCCAGTTAATCAACCGTAAACCACCTTTCCCATGGTGGAATAATGATAATACCATCCAGTATCTATCCGACCTGAGAGCAATCAATATGGCCGGCATGCAGAAGGTGGAAAAACGTTTCTTGAAACCTGACGGCAGTCCCTTCTGGGTGGAAATTACTTCAAGCGTCATCAAACAGGACGATAAAATAAAATATTATATTTCCAACTGGGTGGATATAACCGACCGGAAGCAGGTTGAAATAGCTTTGAAAGAGAGTGAGAACCGCTTCAGGGAAATGGCCGAGTTACTACCGGAACTGGTATTTGAAGTAGCACTGGATGGTAAAATCCTGTTCTTCAATAGAGTAGCCTTCACCGTCTTCGGCTATGCCGCCGAAGATCAGGCCAAATTACAACTGAGTGATTTAGTCGCGCCTGAAGAACAGCGCCAGTTTGAAGGTAACCTCCAGGATATCATAGCCGGGACCGACATCGGCAGCCGAGATGAATATACCGCTGTCAGAAAAAACGGTACCAGGTTCCCGGCCGTCGTGCATGCCGTTCAGATACGCAACAATCTGGGGCAGGTCAAGGGTGTCCGGGGTATACTGGTGGACATCACTACTCAGAAAGAAATCGAAGCTGAATTGCGGGCTAATGAAGAATATACTTCCAGCTTGCTGGACAATGCTCCCATTCCTATCATAGTCTCCAACCGGGATACCAGTATACGTTATATCAACCCGGCTTTCGAAAAGCTGACCGGCTATTCCAGTATCGATGTGATAGGATTATCCATCCCATATCCCTGGTGGACGGATAAAACCGAACAATCCGCCAGCGAGTATAAACACGAATTGGAAGTGAAAAACCTGGAAAAACGTTACTGCAAAAAGACCGGCGAATATTTTTGGGTGTCAATTACCAATAATCCCTTTGTAGAAAACGGCGCCATCCAGTATTTTATCGGTAACTGGGTAGATGTCACCGAACGTAAACTGGCTGTAGACGCTCTGAAGGAAAGTGAGGAGTTCAGTTCCAGTTTAAGAGATAAGGCACCTTATCCTATCATGGTAATAAATTCCGATGCTTCTATCCGTTATGCAAACTCCGCACTGGAGAAATTGACCGGTTACAGCCACGAAGAACTGGTAGGGCATAATATACCCTACCCGTTCGAGCGTACCGATAGTCCCATTCACAATATTACCGAACTAATCGAAATCTGGAGGCAACCCCTCAAAGCCGAGGCTTTGTTCTACAAAAAAAGCGGCGAATCTTTTTATGTAGATGTAACCTCCACCCCGTTTATGAAAGACGGTGAGCTCAATTACGTGCTTTCAATCTGGATTGATATCACCGCCCAAAAACAGGCTTCGCTGCAATTGGAACAATTATACCAGCGTGAAAAAGCCATCCGCGAGGCACTGCAACTTGAGATCCGCAGTAGGACGGAATTTACCCGCGCGTTAGTGCACGAATTGAAAACACCTTTAACACCAATTCTGGCCTCAAGCGAACTTTTGATGGAAGAACTGGTTGACGAACCCTTGCAAGGACTGGCGCGTAATGTCTATCACGGCGCTGAAAATATGAACCGCAGAGTAGACGAAATGATGGACCTGGCTCGCGGCGAGATCGGCATGCTTAGAGTTAATACCAGCCCGGTCGACCTCCGGCGTATTTTGGAAGAAGTGAAGGATTATATGCAGCCGGCAGTCAACAACGCCGGCCAAACACTAAGTATGGAAATACCGGAAAACATACCTGAGGTAATGGCTGATGAGGATAGAGTACGACAAATTTTGTACAATCTTATCAGTAATTCCATTAAATATAGCGATCATGGAGGACAAATCAAGATATCGGTGCAACCGGCCGATAAAGAAGTTGAAATAAGCGTCAGCGATACCGGACGAGGGATGAATGAGGAGGAACAGACCAGGCTTTTCCAACCATATTACCGGGTTGAGGGAGGCGAACGTATGAGCGGACTGGGACTGGGACTGGCGCTCTCAAAAGCACTGATCGAACTGCAAAAAGGCAGAATCTGGGTCAATAGCCGCAAGGGACAGGGTAGCACCTTTACCTTTACACTACCACTCAAAATTATGGATAATAATACTTAATCAGCACTAATAATCGGAGGAGTCTTATGAAAATTCTGGTTATTGAAGACGACCAACAAATCGTTGAAGCCATCAGCCTGGCCTTTCAAATACGCTGGCCTGAAGCCAGGCTAATCTCTACCCAGCAGGGTGAAAAGGGCATCGAACTGGTCGAGAAAGAAAAACCTGATATTGTCATTCTGGATCTGGGGCTGCCGGATATCAACGGGTACGATGTGTTGAAACAAATCAGGATGTTTTCAGATCTGCCGATTTTAATTCTGACTGCCAGAACAGAGGAATCCGACATTGTTAAAGGACTGGAATGGGGAGCCGATGATTATATGATCAAGCCCTTCCGTCAACTGGAACTGCTTTCACGCATTAAAGCCTTGACCCGACGGCGCGGCAGTAGCGATTCCGAAACGCCGGTCATCCTGGGCCCCTTCAATTTCAATCCGGCCACCGGCCAACTGGCCTATAACGAGAAAGAAATCAGCCTGACTCCCACTGAAGGCCGTATTTTACATCACCTCATCCGCAACGCCGGACAGGTGGTCACCCACAGCAGTCTGGCGGATGCCGTATGGGGTGAAGATTATCCCGGTGCTGTGGATAGCCTCAAAGTCTATATCCGGCGCTTGAGAGAGAAACTGGAAAGAGACCCTCAACAACCATCTCTGATTCTGACCAAGGCGGGGGTAGGTTATGTTATGGTCAAACCGGGTTAAGACTATTCCTTTTTAATTAAATTCCTGAAGCGGCTGTCTCGAAACAGCCGCTTTTTTATTTCACTTAGAACCGGTCGGAAATCAGTTTTCCGTTTTTACCAAATATTTAATATCTGTAACTTTAAATTTACCAAAACGGCCCGAATTGAAAGAAATAAGTAACCCGCTTGATATACGATAATATTACTATGAGTCAGGATAGACTTAAAATACTTTCACTTAACAGCCAGAGTTCCGAGACCAGACTTATCAATAATCTGGAGAACGGAGCTTGTGAGACTGTGTGCCTGTTCGACAGTCCC
>DAOUFH010000292.1:0-8225 GCA_034429955.1 Dehalococcoidales bacterium | reverse complement strand
ACCTATGAAGGACAGGCGGCCGTCGAGCTCGAAGCTGCTGCCGCAGGGCATTATTCCAGGACAGTCTACCCCTACCGTATCTCAGAGCAGGGAGAGCTGCGCATTATTGAACCGGCCGCGATGCTGGCGGCAATACTGGCGGATATGCGGAATGGGCTGAGCGCAGGAGAAATTGCAGCACGGTTTCATAACAGCCTCATTAGTATTATCATGAATATAGTGCAGCAGTTGTCCGCCGAGACCGGGCTCAAGCAGGTGGCTTTGAGCGGGGGAGTGTTTCAAAACCGCCGTATATTCGGCTCGGCCGTCAGAGAGCTGCGAGCAAGAGGGCTGCAGCCCCTGGTGCACCGCAGTCTGCCGGCCAACGACGGCTGTATTGCGCTCGGCCAGGCCGCAGCCGCAGAATTTATGTATCAAGCGCCTTAATTTATAATAGCTATAGAGGTACCAGGCATGTGTTTGGCAGTCCCTGTTTTAGTAAAAGCGATCAAGGGTGATGAAGCCGAGGTAGAATCCGGAGGCAATACCTATAAAGCCAGTCTCAAATTGACCCCGGGCGTGAAAGTGGGCGATTACGTCCTGCTGCACACCGGTTACGCCATCAGCATTGTGGAAAAAGAAGAAGCGGAACAGACTATCGCCCTGTTCCGTCAGATTGAAGGACTGGTAAAACCAAAATGACCTCCGACGAGACGCAACTGGCCCGGGAATTACTGCAGGATATCCGGCGGCGCTCCAAACAGCCCCTGCGGCTGATGGAGTTCTGCGGCGGACATACCGTAGCCATCCTGAAAAACGGTATCCGCCAGTTACTGCCCGAGCATATACAGCTGTTTTCCGGCCCGGGCTGCCCGGTCTGTGTAACCGCAACCCGGGATATCGATAAAGTTATCGAACTGTCCCGGCAGCCGGGGTTAATTGTGTGTACCTTCGGCGATTTGATAAGGGTACCCGGCAGCCGCAGCAGCCTGCAGCAGTCCAGGGCCGAAGGCCAGGATATCCGCATCGTTTATTCAGCCCTGGAAGCACTGGATATCGCCCGGGCAAATCCCAACCGAAAAGTGGTAATGACAGGCATAGGGTTCGAGACCACCGCACCCACCATCGGGGCCTCAATACTGCAGGCGATTGAAGACTGCCTGAAAAACTACCTGGTACTTTCACTGCATAAATCCACACCTCCGGTTATGCAGGCTATTCTGGCCGCCGGCGAGACCCGTATCGATGGAATCATCTGTCCGGGACATGTCAGCGCCGTAATCGGCTCAGAGCCGTATGAGTTTATCCCGCGGGACTATCAGATCGGCTGCGTGGTGACGGGTTTCGAACTCACCGATATCCTGCTGGGAATCGATTTACTGGTAAGACAAAAAGAGGCCGGAATACCGTCTGTTGAGATAGCCTATCGCAGAGTGGTCAGACCGGAAGGCAATAGTGAAGCTTTAAAATTGATGAACAAAATCTTTAAAAGCGCGGCGGCCGACTGGCGCGGAATGGGTGTCTTGCCCGGCAGCGGGTTAAAAATCCGCAGCGACTACCAGCAATACGATGCGGAAAAACAGTTCAAATTGCCCGAGACCCCGGTTAAAGCCCACAGCGGCTGCATCTGCGGTGAGATACTGCGCGGAGTTAAAACACCCCTGGACTGCGCCCTGTTCAAAAAAAGCTGTACCCCTGTCCATCCGGTAGGTCCCTGCATGGTCTCCTCGGAAGGGGCCTGTTCAGCCTATAACCTGTATGGAGAAGAGCTAAAATCATGACGGCTGAGAAAATCCTTCTGGCCCACGGCAGCGGCGGCAAAATCAGTCACGAGTTAATCTCTGAAATACTTTGTCCAATGCTGTCCAGTCCTATACTGTCCCGGCTGGATGATGCCGCACTGTTCGAAATGCACGGCACGGCGGCCTTCACCACCGATTCATTTGTGGTTAATCCCCTCTTTTTCCCCGGTGGGGATATCGGCAGGCTGGCCGTTTGCGGCACTGTCAATGACCTGGCAGTGATGGGAGCCAGGCCGCTTTATTTGAGTTTGGGATTGATTATAGAAGAGGGCCTGCCGGTCAGCGATTTAAAGCGTATTCTGAAATCGCTTAAACAGGCCGCCGATGAAGCCGGGGTACAAATCGTGACAGGCGATACCAAAGTCGTCAATCACGGCAGCGCCGATAAAATCTTTATTAATACCAGCGGGATAGGGTCTGTCATTCCCGGTCTCAATCTTTCCGGCTCCAATTGCCGGCCCGGAGACAAAATCATCGTCAGCGGCACGCTGGGCGACCACGGTATAGCCGTAATGACCCGGCGGGAAAATCTGCGCTTCAAGACAGCGGTCTCCAGCGATTGTGCGCCGCTAAACGGTCTGATAGCTGAAATCCTGCCCCTGGCCGACGCTTTGCACTGTATGCGAGACCCCACCCGGGGCGGGCTGGCTACCACTTTGAATGAAATCGCCGCCCAATCCGCGGTCAGCCTTAAAATTCGGGAAGAAGCCCTGCCGGTAAAGGAATCAGTCCGGTCCGCCTGTGAAATGCTGGGGCTCGACCCTTTATTGGTCGCCAATGAAGGCAAGGTGGTGATTTTCTGTGCGGCGGCAGCGGCTGATAAAGTCCTGGCAGCCTTGCGCCGGCATCCCTACGGCCAAGAGGCGGCTATCATCGGTGAAGTCATTTCCGGCGAGCATCCGGGACGGGTCGTTTTACAGACTAAGCTGGGAGCCTCCCGTATCATCGAGATGCTGAGCGGAGAACTGTTGCCGCGCATCTGCTGAATCAGCCCGTAAAAATTGAGCGGCCGCAAGGCCGCTCAATTCATTACAACGGCGTTGCCGTTCCTATTTTCTGTATACTCCGTATTCATCGACCGCTTCTATCATGGCCTTCAAATTCTCCAGCTTGGGATTTTCAGGCGTACAGCCGGCCGCCAGTATATAGCCTCCTCCCGGCGCACAGGTCTCGATCAACTTGCGGCAGTATTCCTTGACGTCGGCAGGTGAACCGGTCACCAGCAGTGAAGAGGGCACATTGCCCTGGATACTGCAGTTCTTGCCCAGGATTTGCTTGGCCCTGGCCATATCGGTCTGGTCGAAAAACCAGTTGACGCTGCCCCTGGGAAAAACATCGACATAGTCCAGTCTGGTGTTATAGGAACCCTCCGCGAAAAGGCGGCACAGCAGGCCTTCCTGAACGCAGGCATCGATCACTTTTTTCAGCGTGGGGAAATAAAATTTATCAAATTGCTTTTGAGACATCCAGCCGTCGGCCCCTTTATGCAGGGGGAAAAAGACACTGATGATATCAGGCGCATTGGGAGCATACAGGACGGAGTGAATATGCACATCGGCTATCACATCCAGGGTTTTTAACAGCAAATCGGGATAGCGGTACATATCGTTCATGATGGCCGTAGTGCCGCGCATGGTATCACCGATAATATCAAACGGTGCCAGTCCCATCGCCCTTTTGGTCTCAGGGAAGCCGTGGGCCAGATTTTGTCCCAGGCAGGGAGCCACGATTTTGGCTCTTCTTTCCAGTTCATCGGAAGCCTCCAGCATTTTGCGCAGGGCAGACTTGATACCAGGATTCCCCAGTATAGATATCTGACCGGTAGGTATCTCTACGATATCGGTCAAAGGAGGCAGCACAGGAAAGGACTTGAAGATACCGAAGACCCTGGGCAAATAGGTGCGCAGCCAGAAATCCGAAGGGTCGCGAATCAGGTCCTCGTATTCAGAAGCGGACATGTACTCGCCTTCGATAAATTGATAACCCGGAGCATTGACGGAAAGACCATGTCCCGGCCAGGCGAACAGCTTATAGTCCATAATATCCAGCACCCTGGCAGGGGTTGAGAGCGGAAGCGCATAGTGCTCCAGCTCTTCAGAATATTCTGCGTTAAATTTCCGGCAGGCTTCCACCGCTTTTTCAACCTCATACATTGCCGTATGGGCATTGATCCCGTAGAGGTTATAAGGCAGGTCCCCCACAGGCAGATTGATGGGCACCCGGTCAGGTTCCTTTAAGTCAAAGGCATCGACTATACGCTGGGCCCTGATGCGATAATTCTGCCGGGCCTGCTCGGATACAAACCGGATATTTTCACCGTTAACAAAACGTTTAAACCTCCATTCCCGTTTTTGTTCCGGTGAAAGGGTGGACCAGTTCTCGGGATAACCGGACGGTAATTTAGCCATGCTTGCATTCTCCTTGTCTGAGATTCACCTCGGGTAGTAATCGTATTTACATCATAACAAATCTGACTGTCCGGGACATTTTAAACCCGCTGACGGCTAACCTGTCTCCCGTTTTTGCGTTACTAATATTAGCTAAAAGACTTGCGACAGTCCGGGAGGTAGGTCAAATTGAAGATATTATACAGAATAACTCCGGCGTTATTATTACCGGTCCTTTTACTGGCCGGTTTAACAGCCTGCGCTTCCAACCAGAACCGGCTGGCGGGACCGACCTGGATACTGGAATCTTACAACCTGAACGGGGTAGAACAACAGGCCGTGCCAGACAGCCGGGCGACAGCGGTCTTCGATATCGAACAGGGACAGGTCAGCGGTTCAGGAGGCTGCAACGCCTACTCTGCCAAATTAGAGGTTACAGGTTCTGAAATCAGCCTTTCCGATCTGATTTCAACCAAAATGGCCTGCAGACCGCCGCTGGGTACCCAGGAAACCGCTTTCTTCAATCTGCTGCGGACTGCTCAGAGCTATCAGGTCAACGGCGACACACTGACCCTGACCTGTGAGTCCGGACAACTGGTCTTCAGCGCTGCCGGATAGACGGCATAGACGGCTTTTAGCCGGCAGGACCTTCAGCCAGGCGACGCAGCTTCTCTTCATCAATGATCTCGATTTTACCGCGCAGCGATTTGATGACAGACTGGCTTTTCCAGACGCTCAATATCCTGATGGTGGTCTCAGTGGTCGTGCCGGCCATATCGGACAACTCCTGACGAGTGAAAGGCAGGGTTTGACCCAGCCTAGCCGACAGCCGCAACAGCAGACGGGCCAAACGCTGCTCAACTCTTTCGCCGGCCAGATCGCGCAGACGGCTTTGGGCTTCCCTCAAGCGTCCCGAAAGCAGGCTGATGATTTTAAGGGCTATCTGCGGATGTTTTAACAGATAGTTCCAAAAATCCGACTTTTTAATCCCGATCAAACGCGCCTCTGTGAGGGCGCAGGCTGAAGCCGGATATGGTTTATTTTCCAGCACTGCCACCTCACCAAAGACTTCGCCCGGGCCAAAGTACGACAGGACTATCTCTTTGCCGCTGGAGGCCAGTTTGGATATTTTGATTTTACCCGTAACTATCATATAGAACCAGGCGGATTCATCACCTTCCCAGAAAATACTTTCATTCTGTACCAGGGTCCTCTCCTGCGCCAGCCCGGCCAGAGCCGTCCGTTCCGCCTCATCCAGTACAGCAAAGACACCTGAGTGTTTTAAAATTTCCGCAGCATCATCTCTCAACTGAACTGTCCTTTTTGATGTTATATGGATACAGTTTATAGTTTTTCAGCCGGCAAAACCAGACTGATTTAACAATTTTGCCATATTGTACAGTTAATTTTATAATTTTTAACTATATAAATACTGAGATATTTGTAATAGAATATAATTACAAAGCAGCAGGAGCTTCTACGTGAACCAGTCTAAAATCGATGAAATTATTATGGAAGACCGCCGGCAATGGCAGTTGCTGGTTAATTTACTGGAGTCGCGGGCCGGTCTGCCTCTGCATGCTCCGCCCGCCAAACCCTGGAAAAGCCAGGATGTCTACGCTCATCTGGCCCGCTGGCTGGAGCACTCCAACAGCGATATAGAAGCTTATTTGCAGGGACATAACCTTTCACCTCCCATCAGCAATCCGGAGGAACTAAATGCTCTGTGGCAGACGGAAGACAGCCACATGAGTCTGGTTCAAGCCAGGGCTAAAGCCTTTAAGGCCTTCGAAGACAGGATGCGCATCCTGCGCTCTATTCCACCGGAGCGCTGGGACGCCAGGCTGGAAAGAATCGCCGCCTACGACGGCGCCGAGCACTACAAAATGCATATCAACTATATCACGTTCTACAAAGTGATTTAGGGGGGTACGGCAGAGTATCAGGCGAGACTTAATTCTGAGGCTTGACCCGGAGAGGAATCCCGGCCACCATCAGGTAGACTTCATCGGCGCTCTGTGCCAGCATCTGGTTGGAGCGGCCTAGCAGGTCGCGGTAAATCCGGCTGATGCGGTTATCGGGTACAATACCCAACCCCACCTCATTGCTGACCAGTATAAAGCCGGCAGAGACCTTCTTGAAGCAGTCCTGTAATTCCCTGATTTCAGCGTAGACCTTTTTTTCCAGCAGTTCCTCCGACACGTGGTCGAAGTCTTTTTCATCCGTCTGGCAGATGACATTGGTGACCAGCAGGGTGATGCAGTCGATAATCACCAGGCTTTCAGCCTGGATAGACTCCTCTATCCGGCGGCCCACCTGTAAGGGGGTCTCCAGGGTGCGCCAGCCGGACGGCCGTTCCTGCCGGTGAATACGAATCCGCCGCCGCATATCCTCATCGCCGGCCTCAGCAGTAGCCACGAACAGCACCTTTTGATGTTTTTTAGCGGCCTCCTGGGCAAAATAGCTTTTGCCGCTACGCGCACCGCCCAATAATAAAGTAATCGTTCTCATAATTACACTTAATGTATATTCCGGGTTCAGAACACTCACTCAGTTTAATAATTTGAATATAGTCTTCAACCGCGGCCCTTCCGGCTATTTTTCCGCCAGTTCAACGCTATCGATATTCAGAAACCAGTGGTCCTGGCGTTTGACCGCTCCGGAATCCCTGAGCACCAGCTTCTTTTTAAAAAGCGGGCCGTCTATCACCAGGGTATGAAACTCCCCGGCTTCGCCGCAGGCTGAGATGGCACTATTATGCTGCGCCAGATCAGCCAAAAACCGGCTGTCCAGAAGGCGTCCGACCCATTCCTGGCCCAGCAAATCGGAACGGGTGGCCACAATAACGGCTTTGAAACCCTGCCGGATAAAATCCAGGGCAATCTGTTTATGCTCCAGTCCCCACAGCGGCAGCAGCAAAGTGATACCGGCGGCATCACAAACGGTCTGGTTCCATTCGCGGTGAGGATCGAAATCGATGTCACCGAAGACGCCGTGAGTCACCCCTTCCGCCCGCAACCCCTTCAGAGCGGCGATGAACTGCGCCTGATAATTCTGGCCGTCGGTGGTCTGCTGTTTCAGAGGAATATCCATAGCCTGGGCCTGTTTGGTGATCCATTTCGACGCAATACCGTGACTGCAGGAACGTTCCGATTCAGGATTAATCATATTAACCAGATATTTAAGGGTGTAGCCTTCCTGCCGGGCTCTATAGGCCGACAGACAGCAGTCCTTTCCTCCGCTCCAGGATACAAATGCGTTCGGCATAGCCTGTTCCCCCCACTTCTTGAGCATTGCTGTAATTAAGCCACTTATTCATCAATGCACAGTATTTTTATAATATTTTTATACACCAATCAATATATTATCCTGTAGTATCAACATTCAACGGCAGTTATCAACCAGGTGAGACGTATCGTTTAAAAGGCTCATAACGGCCAGGTTATTAAAGGTATCAATTATGCTTAAAGAAGCCAGATCGATGCGAAAATTCCAGCGGTTGCGGGTTTCCAGCCCCAAAATCTGGCAGATAAGCGTCCGCAGCACGCCGCTATGGGCTACCACCAGAATCACTGCGTCCGGAGCATGGCCGGACAGCCTCTGCTTAAAACTGGCCAGACGGGTATCCAGCTGTGCCAGGCTTTCTCCTTGCGGATAGCAAAGCTCGGGATTACGGCCGATCCACATTTGGGCAACCTCGGGAAATTGCTTTTTGACCTCTTCAAAGTCCAGCCCTTCGATCAGCCCGAAATCGATTTCACGTAATTCAGGACACTGGACCTCCTGAATAGCATGAATCCCGGCAATGGTGCGGGCGGTCAATACCGCTCTGCGCAGACCGCTGGTATAAACATAATCAATTTTTTCAGTGGCCAGGCGGTCGCGTAACTGCTCCGCCTGCCGCAGACCGGCTGCACCCAGGTTGACATCCGTTCTGCCCCAGTAGCGCGTCGAGCTTTTCTTTTCAGTTTCACCATGTCTCACCAGCAAGATTCTAGGCATCGTCTAATACCACCACAGATTCATTATCCCGTGATTCCCGGCCAGGATTATCACC
>DAOUFH010000291.1:0-5082 GCA_034429955.1 Dehalococcoidales bacterium | reverse complement strand
GTTTGAAAGTGAAATCGCCTTTTTCCACTACCGGATAGAGAGGGGAGGGCGTAACAGTTTCCGGATAGCTGCCGTCTGCAGGCGCGGTATTGGAGGTTGAACCGCAACCTGAAAGCAAGGCCGCAACTGCGGCCAGACAGAAGCTGAAGACCAGGGCCTTATGTTTAAACGTTATAGCTTTAACTGATTTCATTTTAAACCATCCTGCCTGGTAGCTGTCTGGCTATCAGTGTTATAGCTTTTAGATAATCTGGCTTTTAATTACTAGTATTTATATTACTCTCTTTATATTATTATAAATTATTATAAATCGGAAGTATCATAATGGTCTAATATTTAAGGTGTTAATCTATAAATTGGGATTTATGAATCAGACCTTAAGCATTGTTTAGTTATAGTGTTTAAAGCGGCTGATTCGCTTGATTTGTAGGGTGGCCTTACGGCCCGATTTGAGATATAAATATCATTGAATTCGGGAATTGGGAATTATTATTTTGAAGGGAGAATCTCTTTAGGCAGGGCCGATTCGGCCACGATTTCAGCGATATCCCGGACTTGCAGCAGCTCTTCAGCCTCTTTGGCTTTGATGGCGTCGTCGAACATTTGCAGGCAGAAGGGACAGGCTGTGGCGATCGTCGAAGCTTTGGTTGCCAGTGCCTGCTCGATGCGGTTTTCACTGATACGCTGGCCGGTCTTTTCCTCAATCCACATATGCCCGCCGCCTCCGCCGCAGCAGAAGCCCCGTTTCCGGTTGTTCTCCATTTCGACCAGTCTGGTACCGGGCAGGGCGTGAAGTGTCCGGCGCGGCGCGGTATAAATATCGTTGTGGCGGCCCAGATAACAGGAATCGTGATAGGTTAGTATTGCGGGGATGGAGCCATTGAGACTGATTTGGCCGGATTTGATTAATTCCTCGATCAGTTGAGTATGGTGAATAACTTCAAAATCGCCGCCGAACTGGGGGTATTCATTCTTGATGGTGTTAAAGCAATGCGGACAGGCCGTTATAATCTTTTTGATATGGTAACGTTGCATAACTTCGATATTCTTTTGGGCCTGCAATTGGAAAAGGTATTCATTGCCCAGTCTGCGGGCAGGGTCGCCGCAGCAGCTTTCCTCACTGCCCAGTATGCCGAATTTGAGGCCGGCCTGCTGCATGATACGAGCGCAGGCCCGGGCGATTTTCAGGCTGCGTTCCTCCAGCGCTTCGGTACAGCCCACCCAGAACAAGCAATCGACCGAGGCTTCCTCCGCCAGGCTTTTAAGCCCTAGTCCCTCGCTCCAGTCGGTGCGGTTGAGGGTAGTACCCCGCCAGGGATGGCCGCGGTCTTCGATGCTGCGCAGAGCGCCTTCGGCTGTTTCGGGTACCAGCGACTGTTCCATGACCAGGTTCCTTCTCAGCCCCACCAGTTTATCGATGTGATCTACCCAGACCGGACAGACCTCGTCGCAAGCCCCGCAGGTGGTACAGGCCCAAATCTCATCTTCCTGTATGATATTGCCGCTCAGTAGCGGATTGATTTCAGCGGCAGCGGGTTCGCCTTTTTGTTTAGCTTTGACCAGCCCGGGGCCGGCCTTGAGCAGATGCCTTTTCAGGTCCAGGATGACTTTCTTCGGACTGAGCGGTTTGCCGGTGGTAAAAGCCGGACAGAGCACCTGGCAGTTACCGCAGGCCACGCAGGAATAAAGATCGAGATTTTGCTTCCAGGTCAGGTCATCGATTTTAGCCAGTCCGAACGATGCATCTTTTTCCAGGTCGATGGGTTGCAGGGCGCCTTTGGGCTGGCGGGTTTGTAAAATGCCGTTGAAAACCGCAGCCAGCATATGCAAGTAGCGGGAGTAGGGTATATAAACCAGTACGAATAATACCGTCAGCCAGTGGGCCCAGAAAAAAGCGATGTGCCAGGGTTCGATTGAGGCAGGCGTACCGCTGAACAGCTGGCTGAACCAGTTGCTGACCGGCGGTAGCAGGGTATGTCCCAATCCGGCCGGTGAGGCACCCATAGCGATATTGGTAGCTTCTTTAAAAAGGTGAGTGAAGGGATGCGTGAAGACCGAGAGCAGGATTATCAGAGATTCGACGGTCTGTTCGCCCTCCAGCCTGGGTGGTCGGATAATAAAACGCCGGATTAGTCCCCAGCCGGCGCCGATGATGATGCCCAGCGCCAGGAAGTCCATCACCCAGGTGTAATAGAAAAAGAACTGAGTATCCTGCAGTCCGGCCAGGCCGAATCCTTCAGCCAGTATGATAAAGAAGAAATAGAAGACTACGAAAACGAAAAAGCCCCAGGCCATCAGGGCATGCCCGAGAGGAGCGCGGTCCTTGGCGCGGAAGTTTTTAAGCTGGCAGAGCTGGCTGAAGACGTAGCCCAGGGTGCTGCTCAGCCGTCTGAACCAGTTTTTGAAACCGCTCACCTTTTGTCCCAGGAACATGTACTGCAGGAGCTGTCTCAAACGGTGGCCGAAAAGGGCCAGAGCCAGTACGAAGACTCCCCAGAAAAGGACATAACCCGGTAAAAATCCGAAATATTGCATTTCAGTGGGCATATTGCGTCCCCCTTACCGGTATTAATTACGTACGCTGAGATGCCGTTCCTGATCCTGGTTGCTGACGGCGAAGCCTGCTGGGATAAATACGGAAGACTGCACCACCAACGGTTGTTATTATTGAGTATATCCATAAGATAATAATAAATCCAGTTAAAAGGGGGCAAAGAGTATACTGCGACTGACTGACGGTCTTTTAAAGCAGCTTGATAGTGTACAGTATCTGCTCGGCGGAGGCTTTTTCCTCCAGCGCTGCCGGATTATGCTCTTCGCCCTGTTTCAGGCTGAACCAGCAGGTGAAGATGCGGTTGCTGATGACCAGTTCCCAGAAATCCTGGTAAAACAGGAAGGTCCGTTCGCCCACATCTTCATAGCTTTCTTTTTGATAACGCAGGATATGAAAGTTCATGACAAAATGGGGGTCGAATTCGACCACGGTGAGATCTTTATGCTCTTTTTTACGCAGGGCCAGCAGACTTTTATAGGCTGCCGGAGCTATTATTCCGGCGGAAATCAGGGGTTTGATACGCAGTGAATTCAGGCTTTCTTTCTTGAGTAGGCCGCTTTTTTTGTGGAGCTTCAGGACTCCCTGCTCTTCCTTCTCCAGTTTCCAGTCTTCGGGATATTCGAAAGAAAAGGTCGAGGAAGGAGACAAATAGCTCTGCGGCATATATCTTATGACCTCTTGTGTCACACTATATTGACATAAATATAGCACTATTGCGGATTAAAAAAAAGACGGGTTAGTCCTGCCAGCGGGAAAAGGCTTTAAGCATGCGGCAGACCGCCAGACTGATCCAGAGTTGCTGAGCGGCAGACCGGCTGTTGGGTGAAGATTTGTGGATGCCTGAGTAAGAGATCCGCCATAGACCGTCAGCCTCTTGATGGTCGGCAAACCAGGCCAGAGCCGGATACAGTTTATCATCCAGTCTGGCCGGTTTCAGTCGGGAGAGCGAGTCCATTGCAGACAACAGATTGTTCCACCAGAAGGGAAACTGGAAGCGCAGCCAGTTATCCGGATGAGCGTAGGTTGAATAATTATTGGGCTTGAAGAAAGCTCCTTTAAGGAGAGCGGCGGCCCGGTGAATCTCGGGTTTGTCCTGGAAGCGGGGATGCAGGCAGAAGGCCCGCAGCACCATGCCGGTAGCATTAATCGAAAAAGGCCGGGAAAAGGCATAAGCCCGGGCGGTGGGTATACCTCTATCCCTGACCATCAGGTTCCACTCTGCAGCGCTGATTTTCAGCCCCAGCATACCGGGCAATTCTACCCAGCCGCCATCATCCTGACGGACCTGTAGCAGCCAGTCCAGGGCTTTCAGGATGCGCCGGTCAGACTGATAACCGGACTTTATCAGCAGTGCCAGAATAGCCCCGGTATAATAGGCGGTCATTTGATTTTGCATTATACCCCGGATATCTCCCTGGTCGGTTTGAAAGGCAAGGATGAATTCACAGGCCTGTTCGACGGCGGGCTGCGAACGGTCCATGGCATACTGGTCTACCAGAAACCGCAACTGTTTGAAGGTTTCCACCAATCGGTTGTCATGTCCCCGGCCGGGGAAAAGCCAGGAACCGTCAGACTGCTGCCTTTTAAGAATACGTTGAACAGCCGGTAGTGTCCAGATCGATTCAAGGGACTCGACCGGCTGTTCCAACAGATCACGCCGGGTAAAATAAGCCACTGCGCTGTCACTGCCCGTCAGCAGGGGAGTCAGCGCGTCATAGCGTAAACCGGCTAAAAAATCGGGCATAGCCTTTGCCGCCTGTAAGAACTCGATTACTAAAAACCCGCGGAAGGATTGGTTTCCGCGGGTTAAAAGCGTTCCGGTTTAAAGTGAACGGCCCAGCGCTGCGGCGATCGCCTGCAGTTCAACCATCAGACGTTTGAAGTCTGAAGGCGTCAGGGACTGTAGTCCGTCCACCAGTGCTTCTTTAGGGTTGGGGTGAACCTCGATCAGCAGGCCGTCAGCTCCGGCGGCGATAGCGGCCCTGGCCAGGGCGGGCACCAGAGAATAGTGTCCGGCGGCATGTGAGGGATCGGCTATGATGGGCAGGTGGCTGGCTTTTTTAATGACCGGTATTGATGAAATATCCATGGAGAAACGGGTGCTGTCTTCGAAGGTGCGGATGCCCCGTTCACATAAAATGACATCTTTATTACCGCCTGCCAGTATGTAATCGGCAGCGGTCAGCCATTCGGTAACGGTATTGGCCAGTCCGCGCTTGAGGATAACCGGACGTCTGGCTTTGCCCATTTCAGTCAAAAGGGCGAAGTTCTGCATATTACGGGCACCGACCTGCAGGATATCGGCATACTGCGCCACCAGTTCGACCTGGTGGGGATCGACCACCTCGGTGACCATCGGGATGTTCAGTTTGGTTTTCACGGCAGCCAGGTATTCCAGTCCGGTCTTTTCCAGTCCTTGGAAGCTGAAGGGGGACGTGCGGGGTTTGTAGGCTCCGCCGCGTACCACTCTGGCACCGGCGCTCTTGACTATGGTGGCTGCTTCTTCAAGTTGCCGCTGGCTCTCTACA
>DAOUFH010000290.1:0-11904 GCA_034429955.1 Dehalococcoidales bacterium | reverse complement strand
TTCCTTGCGATAGAGTTTGGACAGGGCATAAGCCAGAGCGCTGGCCTGAGTATAGGTAGAGATAAACACCACATCCAGATCTACGGGTAAAAGAGCACGCGGGTCTTTTTGCCCGTAATAGGTGGCATAATAAACCTGATGGCCCATTTCACGGCACCAAACACTGATGGCCTGAGGCATAATGCTGGCATACTGTCTGGTTATCAAAAATTTGTAAGCCGATTGACTCCACCTGCGGGTGGCACCGGCAGTCATTAACTCTAATATTCCAATTTTCAAAAATCACTTCCTCAATATTCACCGGATATTTATATTATGCCTGGTGCATCACTTTATTAAAGCCGGATTAACAGCTTTTGAACGGCTAAACTCCTTTATTTATGCGTTATTTGTGAATCACCGCTGACCTCTATCAAGCCAATACGCGGATCACCGCTATAGACCAGGGCCGAACTGCTATTGAGAATAACATCCATTGCTTCAAGCACCTGCAAATCGGCAGTGCTGGAGCCGGACAAAGAGACCGCAGCCTCGTCGATTGACATAGAAGCCAGGTAGATATCGCTGGCACTGAGAGCGGTAAGTTCGGCTTTACCCACGCTTCCGGATAATTTAAGGTTACTTGACCCGGAGGCTTCCGCTACCAGATTAGAAGCCGAGACACTGCCGTAAATATCACTGGCAGATAAGGCCTTTAAGTCCACCTCTTGAGCAATGATACGCATATCCAGAGTACTGGAACCGGAAAGCTGAGCGCTCAGGGTCTGAATTTCACCTTCAAAATCGACGTCACTGGCAGAAAGGATGTTCATCACCACCTTTGCGGACTGCAAATCAGACTTGAAAGTACTGGAACCATTGACAGTGGCATCCAGTTCGGAGACTCGTCCGCGGGCTATCACATCGCTGGCAGAATTAATATTGAACAGCGTTTTACCGGCCTGCAAATCGATATCCAGACGAGAAGAACCACTGACCTCCGCTTTGAATTCAGAAGCTGCACTAAAAGCAGTGGCCCGCAGGATACCGCCGGTCAACTTGAGCCCGGACAATTCCGGTAAGGTGATATCCGCTTTGACAACGGCATCATTAGTGAGTATTTTATTTTTGTTCAGCAATAGTTTCAGAGTATCACCGGATTGGGAAATCTGAATAAACTCGAAGATATTATTATTGGCTGTAATATCTACTCCATAATTTTCTGAGCGGGTGATATTGATTTCCACAGGAATGTTGAAAGAAGAGCCGAAAATCACGCCACTGGTAAAGCCGACTTCTATTTTCTGAAAATCCCGGTAGTCAAATTGTTTTTGGACAACCGGTTCCAGCTGCATGGGACGAGCACAGCCGCCCGATAAGACCGGCAACAGTAACAAAATTAAAATGACGGGCAGAAATATTTTTTTCATAGCGATCATCCTTCACTTAGTCTTTAACCAGCATTGCTTTGGCAAGTTTGCCCTGCAGTCGGCCAATCAGCTTGAAAAAGTGAAGGCTCAAAATGCCCAGCAAAGCACCTCCGATAACAGATATCGGCATCAGCCAGTCCGGGGTAAAATAAGGTACATCGATAGTGTAAGCCGGCAGGCCGAAAACCAGTTCCAGAATAGGGCGCGCCATCAGCCAAATCGATAAAGCAGTAAGCGTAACAAACAGGCTGAAATATATAATGCCCAGAGGCAGCATTAAAATCATATATACCATGGCTGTCCAGGTATACCTGTCAGAAATCAGATTTTTAAAGCGGGCCCAGAGCCCAATGGTCTTATTGGAAAACAAAGGACGGTGCGGCATTCGCACTCCTAAAAGCGCCTCAACCAGACGACCCTCCAACCAGGCCATCCCGCGTATTGATAGCAGAAAGACTCCCGCAAAGGGAATGCCAATAATCAATACCAGTAATCCGGCAGAAAGAGCGAAACCGGTTACGGTCCAGGTAAAGTAGATAATGCCGGTCGCCAGAGAGAACAGCATGAAAAGGGTAGCCGACCAGGCCTGAGGGTCGGCCACTATTCCGAAAAATCGCTGCCACCAGGCACGTTCACTCGGCGGGTCATCCAGCTTGATGCGAATAGGGCGTGTTTCAATTTGTCTGTAAGCCACGGCAACCTCCTCAGGTAGACCATATCCCTCAATTATTGCAACCAGCGCCTCCGCTTCACGTACATCCGGCTTCTGCCGCCTGGCATGTTCCAGAGCGTTACGCAGGTATTCCTCAGCGTCTGACAGGGCATCCTGGACAGTAGCCCTGTCAGCCCCGGTCAATTGCTGTTTTAATAGACGTAAATATTCGCCAATCGAGTTAATCACCTTCAACCCCCTTCAGATGTACTTCGACCAGGTTGCGGGTTTGCGCCCAGAGAGATTGCCAGCGGGTTACGGCAGCACGGCCCTCTGTTGTTATGCGGTAATAACGGCGGGGTGGACCGCTGACCGAAGGCTCGACTTCACTTTGCAGCAACCCGCCGTCTTCCAGCGAGCGTAAGGCCGGATATAAAGTGCCCAATTTGATGAAAGCCCCGCCGGACTGACTTTCCTCCACCAGTTTGGCAATCTGGTAGCCATACATAGGCTGCCCTGCTTTATGCATGACACATAAAAGTACCAGAGAAGCGATACCGGCATTCAATTCCTTCTGGAATTTTTTATCAACCGAATCTATATCCTGGGGGGTCATACAATCTCCTTGCAGCGTTCAATAAACCAGACATTTCAAAAATAAAATATTACATGATTTATACTATTATAAAGTTTATAATAGTCTTTCAGTCAAGAGATGTCAAGAGGGAAAATTATAAAAAGAATCCGGCCGGAGAATTAGTGCCGGGCCGGATATGATATCAGAGTGCGAGGAAAGGAAACTAATCCCAGGTGCGCAGGTCCTCGATGAGCTTGCCGTCTTCTGGGATAGTGCCGCGAGAGACGTATTCAATCTTGTCGAACTTCAAGCGGCAGACCTCCTGGAACTTCTGGCTGATGGAGGCAGCCAGCTTATGGCGGTCGGCCGGCTCATTTTTCAGCTCCGCCCGCAGCAGCATATAATCACGGTCATCCTTGCGGTCGACCTGAATCTGGAATCGGGCGATTTCAGGGAAGGAGCTGATAACATGCTCGGCTTGCTTGGTCACGACGAACATGCCGCGCACTTTAACCGCGTCATTGGAGCGGCCGACAATACCGCTGATGCGGTAGGAAGTCCGTCCGCAGGAGCAGGGCTCGGTGATAAGCGAGGACATATCGCCGGTCCCGAAGCGCAGCAGACCCCAGGTATTATTGTGAATGGGAGTAACCACAATCTCACCCACCTGGCCGGGCGGAAGCTGCTGTCCGCTGAGCGGATCGACAATTTCAACGATATAGTCATCCATCAGATGCATGCCGTTTTTGGCAGAGCATTCATATGCAATCGCGCCGCCGGGCTCGGTGACGGCATAAGCCTGAAAAGTGGCGATCTTGTATTTGGTCTCGAAAAGTTTACGCAGAGAAGCACTGAGCATTTCGCCGGTAAACCAGGCTTTTTTCAGGACAAAGTCACGGTTGAAATCCAGTCCCATCTCCTCAATTCGCTTGATCACGCCGGAGAGGAAAGAGGGCGTTCCCAGGAAACCGTTGATTTTAAGGTCCTGCATAGCCTTAATGAGAACATCGGTATTGCCGGTACCCATCACCACCACAGTAGCGCCGCACTTGCGCAGTCCTTCATGGAACAGGAGGCCGGCCGGTGACATATGATAGGTGAAGGTATTGACCACGATATCGCCCTTACAGAATCCGGCGGCCTGGAAAGACTGGGTAAACCAGTCGATACCGGAAGGCTGGTATTCATAAATAGGGCCGGGGGAAATAAAAATACGCTCGATTTCAGCAGGAGGTATCATTAAAAGTCCACCGAAGGGGGGATTGGCTTTTTGCATTTCGATCAAGTCGGTCTTGCGTACGATGGGCAGTTTTTCCAGGTCATCCAGAGAATCAAAATCCGCAGGGCTCATGCCGATAAAATCCATTAAATTGCGGGCTGCGCTTGAGTGCCGATAGGCTTTTTCCATGGTTTGCAGCAATTTTTGTAGCTGGTAATTCAGGCGTTCAGCGGGGGGCAGGGTATCCAGTGCATCCAGTTTACGC
Source organism: Dehalococcoidales bacterium (assembly GCA_034429955.1). Classification (GTDB taxonomy): domain Bacteria; phylum Chloroflexota; class Dehalococcoidia; order Dehalococcoidales; family UBA3254; genus DATIKD01. Next base: position 7,782 of record DAOUFH010000290.1, on the reverse strand, counting down.
TCACCACTATCATCTATAGCCATCGCTTTCTTCTCCTGTAATGTTTGACTTCGCGGTAGCTCTTCTTTGTCCCCATTGCGGAAAGACCGATGTAGAACTCCTTGACATCCTCATTGTTCTTGAGAAAATCAGCCGTTCCATCCAGGACCACGCGGCCGTTCTCCATCACATAACCGACATGGGCAATACTGAGGGCAATGCGGACATTTTGCTCAACCAGCAAGACTGAGGTCTTGCTTTCGGTATTGAATCTCTTAATTATACCATAAATTTCCTGTACCATCAGCGGGGCCAGTCCCAGTGAGGGCTCATCCAGCATCATCAGGCTGGGACGGGCCATCATGGCGCGGCCGATAACCAGCATCTGCTGTTCGCCGCCGGAGAGATAGCCGGCGATGTTTTTACGTAGCTGTTTCAGGCGGGGAAAATAGTTATAGACCATTTCCAGGTCTGTTTTGACAGCCTGACGGTCCCGCCGGGCATAAGCGCCCACATTCAAGTTCTCTTCGACATTGAGGTGCTCGAAGACACGGCGGCCTTCCAGAGCCTGGATAATGCCCAGTTTGCCCACCTGCTCGGCGTTCCTTTTATCGATACGTTCGCCGTTCCACTCGATACTGCCGTCGGTCACTTCGCCCTCTTCGATATGCAACAGGCCGGAAATAGCCTTGAGCGTAGTGCTCTTGCCGGCCCCGTTAGCGCCCAGCAGAGCCACAATCTGCCCGTCATCGACAGTCAGCGAAACGCCGTGCAGCACCCGGATGACATTCAGGTAGGTTACTTCAATGTTGTTGAGCTTAAGCATTTTTAGTTCTCTTAACTAGCTTAATATAAACGACATCCATAATTCAAAATCCTCTTCCGTCCCGGATGCTTAAGCCTTGTCATTCACGGCTTCCAGCCTGACCAGCTATCTATTGCTACATTGTCATTCGAGGCTTTCAGAATCCGGATGAGAGGGGTAATAGCGGGCGGCCTTTGCGGCCGCCCCTACAAAACTTTCCCTTTGGGAAAGGAAGGAAATAGACTGATCTATCTTCTTCCCTTTTCCCGAAACTGATAACCTAAAACTTTCTACTTAGAACTGACAGCTATCTTGCAGCAACCCAGTCGGTGACCGGTTTGATAACGCCGGACTCGACGGTATAAATCTTGACGTAGCTGGTCAAACGGTTATCGCCGGAGATGTAAGACACCGGACCCTGGATACCGTCAACCGCATAGCCGTTCAGTTTCTGGATACCCTGTTCCTCGACAATCTGCCAGGCAGCGGCGTCACCCCTGGCCAGGGCATCGTAACCGGAGGATTCTACCGCATTCTTGAGTACCTCAGCCACAATCAGGCTGGTAGCCCAGCAGGACAGGTAGTCCATGTTGCCGTAATCTTCCGGATGGTTCTTCTGAACGTATTCTTTGGCTTTGGCGACACCGGGCAGATCGTCATCCCAGGTAACAGTGGGATAAACACCGATTACGCCTTCGACATTATCCTGACCGGCCAGGTCGATCAAGGCTTTGGTAAAGCTGGCATGGGCCAGACCGACGGTGGTATTATCCAGAAGTCCCAGTTCTTTGGCGTTCTTCAGGATGATGGAAGTAGGCTGGGGAGTACTGGAGATGAAGATCACATCGGGGTTCTTGGCCTTGATCCTGGACAGGCTTTCGGTTTCCGAAATAGTAGTGGGAGCATGCTCCTCGATCTGTACAATCTCTACACCCAGTTCGGCCGCTCTGGCAGCGGCGGTATCTTTAACGCTGGAACCGGTAGTGTTATTCAGCAGATGCAGGGCCATTTTGGGCTGTCCGGAGCCTTGCCAGATATTGTCCAGATAATAACGGGTGAAAGCCACCCAATCATCGCCGTAATCCGGCATTTGACCGTAAATATGCTGGGGAGGGTTGTACAGGTTAGGCGAAGCAAAGGTGGCGATACCGGGGAAACTGTCGCGGTTGGCAATTTCCATGGCAGCCGTCATTTCCTTGGATGACATGGCGGTGAAGAGTAAATCGCCGTTGCTCATGAAGTCCTTGACGATAGTGGCTACTTTGGCGGAATCATAAGCGCTGTCACGCCAGTCGATTTGAATCTTGTATCCGCCGGCGCCGTTCAGTTCGTTATTAACATATTCCATGGCATCCAGCACGGCATCGCCGCCCGGTTTGCCTTTTTCGGCCGCCGGGCCGGTAGCCGGCAAAATCATACCGACTTTAAGGACTTTCTCTGTGCTGTCGCCGGAACCGCAGCCTGCTGCCGAAATCAAAATGACGGCCAGTAAAACCAGGCTGACGACTGTGACCAGCACACGGGCATAACCTTTCTTCATTGAATACTCCTTATTTATTTAGCTTTTAGACTGGTGGATAACCAGATTATTAGATTTATAGATTTTAGACCGTTAACATTAGTTGTGTCTGCGACATTCTATAAGATCGCTTCAGGAGTGAGAGGTGTTCGCGATGACGTTGGTTTTTTGAAGTTTGGCCATTAGAGTTTATTTCGAATTTATTATTTCTGTATTTTGAATTTTATATACCACGCTTATCAAAATCCCTCTTTAATTCTCCCTTTTCTAAAGGGAGAGGATTCGGCGGACCCCTCCCCCTTTGATAAAGGGGGAAATGAAGGGGGACTTTAACCGCCAGGCTTAAAGAACCGACAAGAGATTCTCTATTGTACCCTCAATGTTAGTTAACACCTCATTATCCAGGTATCTAATTACTTTCAGTCCCTGTTCCTGTAAATAGGCATCGAAATTGATAGCTGAACGCTAATAGCTGAACGGCCACAGCCGGTAGGAAGACTTAAACAAAGCCCAGCGATGCGCCAGACCGCGCGGTTCGAATATCAGGAAAAGGATAATCACCAGTCCGAACAGAGTGGGCGCGATACCGGTGGCAAAGCCGCTGGGAATAGAACTGAAAGTACTCTGCAGGACAGGCGTCAGTTGAGTAACGCCCACATCCATGAAGCGAATCAGCAGCACTCCCAGGATGGGGCCCAGAGTAGTACCCAGACCGCCGATGATAATCATACCCACATACAGGATGGAGTCCGTAAAACTGAAGGCTTCGGTGCTGATGGAGCCCATCCAGTGGGCCAGCAGAGAACCGGCGATCCCCGCCAGGAAGCAGCCGATAAAGAAGGCCAGCATCTTGTATAAAAACAGGTTGATACCCATCACTTCAGCCGCCAGGTCGTTATCGCGGATGGCAATAAAGGCCCGCCCGACCCGCGTACGGGCCAGGTTCTTGGCGAAGAAAATGACCAGTACCACTATAATCATAATGAAAATGAACTGCTTGCCTTCGGTATTAAGCACATAACCGAAGATCGACATGCGCGGAGCGCTGATGCCGTTGGCGCCGCCGGTCAGACCGGTCCAGTAATATAAGACCCATAAAATAATGAACTGGGCGGCGATCGAGGTGATAGCCAGATAAAAGCCCTTGATACGCACCGAGGGCATGCCGAATATCAGCCCGATGGTGCCGGCGGTCAGACCGGAACAAATCAGCGAAAGAGCGAAGGGAAAGCCCAGTTTGGTGGAGAGAATGGCCGAGGTATAAGCGCCCACAGCGATGAAGCCGGCATGTCCGATGGAGAGCTGGCCGCAATAGCCTACCAGGATGTTTAGTCCGGTGGCCGCCACCAGAGTAATACCGATCAGGTTGCCGATGCCGAGCCAGTAGTTACCCAGATACAAAGGCATAGTGAAAATCACCGCCAGCAGGCCGAGCAACATCACCCACTGAGTTTTGGTGCGAAAAATCGCCATATCCTGGGCATAGCTGTAGTTGCGGGTGCCGCAAGGCAAAGTACTGCTCATTTATATCCTCTCAATTCTCTTCTCACCGAAGAGCCCGAAGGGTTTGAATAAAACCACTATGATAATGATAAAGAACGGGATAACGTCCTTGACGCCCGACCAGATATAAGGCGTCAAATAGCCGCCGCCGACATACTCGGCCACACCGATGATGGGACCGGAGACCATGGCGCCGATAAAAGAGTCCAGTCCGCCCAGGATGACCACCGAGAAGGACTTGAGTCCTGTGTCGATCAGTGAATTGGAGATGTTGGCGATACTGGCCAGCAGAATACCGCCGATGGCGGCTACTACGCTGGCGAACATCCAGGACATCGAGAAGATACTGGTAACCGGAATACCGCAGGCCTGGACGGCCATCTGGTCGTCGGCGGTGGCCCGCATGGCGATGCCCATGCGGTGATATTTATAAAAAAGCGTCAATAAAACAAAGACCAGCAAGGAGACTCCGGCCGCCCAGATATACTCCTGAGAGACTACGGCACTGCCGATATGTATTGCCTGCTGGGGGAAAATATCCGGCAGAGCGGCGATACTGGTCGGCCAGATCATTGAGACCACCCCGCTCAGGAAATAGCCGATGCCCAGGGTAACGGCAATCAAGGACAAAATCGGCTGGGCGATCAGAGGGCGCAGGGCAAAACGCTCGATCAGCCAGCCCAGCCCCACTGCGAAAGCCAGCGCCAGCGGAATAGCGCCCCAGACCGGAATATGGAACTGCACCATCACGGCATAGGTGAACCAGGAGCAAATCAGGACCATCTGCCCCAGCGCCAGATTGGCCACGCCGGTCGACTTCCAGACCAGCACGAAGCCCAGAGCTATCAGGGCATAAACCATACCCACCGCCACCCCTGTGACCACATATTGTAATAGTTCAGTCATGGTATTTCCTTATATAGCTGTTAGATAAATAGATTTTTAGATTATTAGATAATTGGATTTCATAGATATTTAGACTTATAGCTATTAGACCGGGCGGGTTTGAAACCCGCCCCTACGGCAAGCCATTTACCCTATCTCGAAACCTGAAACTTAGAACTTATCACTGCTACGCAACGGTGCGTACCTTAATCGTGGTCGAGACTGTGCCTTGCCGCCCGTCGCGGTAGGTCACATTGGCCTGCACCGGCACTTCCTCCAGGTTGCTGTACATAGCCTTGATCAGGTCTTTATATTTTTCTTCCATAAACTCCCGGCGCAGCTTGCGGGTACGGGTCAGCTCAGCTTCATCCGGATCGAATTCCTTATGCATCAGCACGAATTTACTGACGCGGGCGCCCTGCGGCAGGAAGCTGTTGACCCTGGCCAGGTCTTTACGCACCAGATCGGCTACTCCATCCTTCTGGGACAGGTCCACAAAGGTGGTAAAAGGCACCCGGTTGCGCTCCGCCCACTTGCCCACCATGGTAAAATCAATATTAATAATGGCCGAAACAAAGTCTTTGTTCTTACCGCCCACCACCATGGCATCCTTGATGTAGGGGCTAAAACGTAAACGGCCTTCGATGTACTGCGGAGCGTATTTAATTCCCGATTTCAAAGTGCCCAGATGCTCCAGTCTGTCCAGGAAGACCAGGTGCCCTTCCTCATCGATATTGACGGCATCATTGGTATGGCACCAGCCTTCTATGAAAGTCTCGGCAGTCTTTTTCTCATTTTTAAGATAACCGCTGAACATGCAGTCGCTTCTCACCAGCAATTCACCCTCATCGGTCAGCCTGACCTCAGTGCCCAGGGCAGGACGGCCGACCGTTTCGAATTTTACCTCGCCGTTGCTATGGGAGGAGATGAAACCGGCCTCCGTGCTGGCGTAGACCTGCCTGAGCTCGATTCCCAGGGCATGCAGCAGCCGGAAGGTATCCAGGCTTAACACCGAACTGCCGGTGACTGCAAAGCGCACCTGCTTCAAGCCCAGTCTGTCCTTGAGCGGACGAAAGAGCGCCCAGTAAGCGCACCAGTGGGCGACCTTCCAGAATAGATTGGGGTTGCAGCCCTTGAACCGGCTGTCGGCAATCCGGTGTCCGACCGGCATAAACAGATTATAGGTCAGCCGCTTGAGGGGGCTGGTATCGATGATCTTGACATGAATATCGCTCACCAGGCTTTCCCACTGGCGCGGGCCGTAAATCACGAAATTGGGCCCCACTTCACGGGTATCTTCGGCAATGGTCTCCGGTTCCTCAGGGAAGTTCAGTACCGCCCCGGTCAGCAGGTGCGGAATGGTGCCGAAATAGCTGTCTCCCACCCAGGCGGCCGGGAAGTTGGAAATCAGATTATCTTTCTCGGTCAGAGGATAGCGCATCACGAAGTCTTTAGCGGTAGTAATCAGGGCCTGATGGGTGGTCAAAGCCCCCTTGGGCAGGCCGGTAGTACCGGAAGTATAGTAGATAAAGGCCACATCGGAGGCCTGGCCCCTGTCCAGGCCGGCCTCAAATTCGGCCGGATGCCGGCGGTCATATTGCTTACCCAGTTCCACCACTTCCGGGAAACCGATAAGCAAGGGGTCTTCATAATTCCGCATCCCCTTGGGGTCCCAGTAAATAACTTTCCTCAGCAGGGGCAGCCGGTCTTTAATCTCCAGGAATTTATCGGCCTGCTCCTGGTCGTTGACAATGGCGAATTTAGAATCGGAATGAGAGGCGACATACTGCACTTCAGAGGGGATGCTGTCGACATAGATACCGGTAGCAATGCCGCCGGCAGCCTGGACGGCGAACTCACCCCAGAACCACTCCGGCTCATTGTCACCGATGATACAAACCACTTCACCGGGCTGCAAACCCAGACTGACCAGTCCCAGCGAAAAATATTTAACTGTAGCGTAATATTCTTTCCAGCTATACCTCTGCCAGATACCGAAACGTTTCATGGCCATGGCGGGATGGTCCGCCCATTTCCGCGCGTTGTCGCGGATTATCTGGGGGATGGTCTCCAGGCGAAGGCCGGAGTCAGTGTTTTCAGTTTTATTTTTCAAGATGGTTTCCATATTATTTTTCAATGTGTCTGCGACATTCCAAAAGATCGCTTCAGGCGTCTAACGTGTTTGCGATTATGCTATATACCACCTCTCCACCGGATGCTTTCAGCCTCGCCTTCCGAGGCTTCCAGCCTGACATCAGTTCAACCCAACCTATCTCTCCTTGACCGAGGGAAGATACAGCAGGGATTTGGCCTTCTCTCTAAAACCACCGCTTATCAAAATCCCTCTTTAAATTCTCCCTTTTCTAAAAGGGAGAGGATTCGGCTGTTATCCCCTTTTCTCCAACAAAAAACCTCCCTTAGCGAGGGAGGTTTTCCGGACAACCTTATGATTATAGTTATTGCGGTCTTACGAGCAAGCCGGCCTCCCAAGCGCACTGAGTGCGCCCGGTAAAGGTGAAAGCCATCTGCTCGAATCTAGACTGGATAATCATCTCAGGGTGGACATCCTTATAAACGCAACTATTAAGCAAGATAACACAGAGCCGAAGGAGTTGTCAATATAACTGGAGCGGTTAGACAGGAGAGCAAGGATAGTAATTAGTCTTTCGTTATTCGTGTTTAGTTTCAGGTAAAGGGGGAGATTCTTAGCGGTTAGACACTTCACGCCTGGAATTTGCTGCGAATTTATTATATTGGTACTATTGGTGGCATTGGTATTATTTAGACCCCCACACCACCGGATTCTTCGCTACGCTCCAGAATGACAAATATCAGTGTGGCCTGTGCTTTGTCATCCTGAAGAGGCTGAAGGATACGGGGTAGCTGGGTTCATTAAATGCTATTCTATAAGATCGCTTCAGGTGGTTACGGTGTTCGCGCTGACGTTGATTTTTGAATTTCGTATTTGCATATTGCGAATTTTATATACCACGCTTATCAAAATCCCTCTCTAACTCTCCCTTTTCTAAAGGGAGAGGATTCGTAGCCCTTCCCCCTTTGATAAAGGGGGAAATGAAGGGGGATTTTAACC
>DAOUFH010000289.1:0-5315 GCA_034429955.1 Dehalococcoidales bacterium | reverse complement strand
ATTGCCTCACCGCCGGTGTCTCCTATATCGATATTCCAGTTGATAATCAGCGCCAGCATCAACCCTGCGGCCAAAACCAGCATAATATCGGCCAGATTAATAAGTCCGTCCAGGGGATTGACATCTTCTCCTACGCTTAACCTCCCGCGTGCAAATCTATTACTCACGGCCGTTTTCCACCTCCAGAACGCATTCCATCACCAATTCGAGCGAGGACATATAGTTGGCATACCATTTTTTACGTATAGCTGAAATAACGAAAGCCACTGCCGCGGCAACCAGTCCTGCGATGGTGGTATCAAAGGCGGTAAGAAAAGAAAGCGACAGGGTATAGGTATCGCCGCGCCCCAGGGCTATAATTCCGGGACCCAGGGGAATGAGCGTACCCAGCAGCCCGAACATCGGGCCGATACGGGAAATAATATCCGTAATTTTTACTACGGTATCATAATGTTCGCGTTCTTCGTTCACCAGGCGTACTGCCAGGGCTTCCCGCATGGCCGGATTCAATTCCTGATGATTGGTCAACTCAAGTAGCGTCTTCTTTTGCCGTCTGAGCAGTCCGCTGTTTTCGATTGTCTGCTTTATGGGTGACTTACCGCTTTTTAATTTATCAACCAATCCCGGTAACCTGGCCTTGAGGTGTATACGTTCGGTAAATAGCTCGGCCAACAAAGTACCGGCCATAACAACTGTAGCTGCCAGCAAGATAAAAAGTATAACAATGACCGGTGTCTGCAACGAGCTTGCTACAGCCCGCAGCGCATCACTTAGATCTGTTCCCATTTAAACCACCATCTTTATCAAATTTGAATTTCATTATTCTGAAGAGCACTCCGCCGGCGAACAGAACGAGTGCTACAACAGCAACCACAGGCATAAGCGGATTTTTTTCTTTAATGACCGGCAGCTCAACTGCCGACTCGGACATCTCGTACACCCGCCAGTTCTGAACCCCTCCGGCATCGCCCTGTGAGGATACTTCGCTTTGATTGATATAATATTGATCACCCGGGTCGGTCGGATCTTGCGGTATTACTTCGGTGATGCCCGTTGCATCGGAAGCATCGCCGGCGCCTCCGTTTACCACGATCGAGGCCGTAGCTCCCATTGAAGAGGCAGTTATAACAGCCGTTCCTTCGGCATGAACAGTTATATTGCCTTCGCTGTCAACCGAAGCCACACTCTCGTCGCTTGAGCTCCATTCGATATCGCCATTCCCGGGTATCGCCGGGTCCGCTGTTTTTATACTGGCTGCGGTCCGGAAAAGGCTGCCTACCTCAAGGTCCAGCACTGCGGGGGAATCAATGGTAAGAGTCGGCGCACCCCCCAGCTCTACTATAATCGAATGTATCCATTTGGCCGAACGGGAGGCCGTAGTCGTTTTGGTGTCTTTTTGTCCGTATACCAGGCGAAAACGGGTATTGATATTAAGATTCGTATAGTCGCTGCCGAAAGTAGCTCCGGCGAAGCAACGGTTCCAGTCATCCGCCAGGGCAATTACTGCATCGACCTGCTTTTTATCGGCAGCGGCATATATATTCCCCACTCCCGAATCGTAATCAAAATTGTCCGGCAGGCTGTAATAGCAATAACGAGGGGTATCTATCAATTCTGTTTTGGGGAAAGACGTGAAATAGGTAAAGGTTACGTCTTTTGTCCAAAAGTAAAAAGTCTGCACAGCCCCCAGGTCTATACCCGCCCTGGCCATAATGTCACTCAGACGTACTCCTTCAACGTGGTCGATTACAACCGAGGGCATATTATCGATGAAAGTATAATCCTCATGAATAACGTCCATATTTTCCAATTCATCCAGTGTGAAGATATGCTTCTCGTAATATGGACCGCCGAAATATCCTACTTTTATAGTCAGTGTGTTGGCCGCATAACCGGCATTGCCGTCAGCAGAAACCACCTTCAGTTCAGAGCCGGCCGGAAAGTTGACACTGACAATTCCTTGATCGTCCCAACCCTCTTTTACCGCCGTCATATAGAAGGATAACGGGTCAGAGGGCAGATCGCGTCCTTTAACATCTACCGATATAGGCCCTGTATAGGGAATCCGGGGAGCACCGTCGAAGGAATAATAGAGAGAGGCACCCGGAGTTACGCAGGACATGGTAATGGTCATAGTGTCGTTTTTCAGTGTTACTTCTGCTTGCGGATAATCGACAGTACCCAGGGAATCAATAGAGGGCAGGTCGGACATATCAAGACGCAAATTGTAGATCCATTCATAGTTATCTGCCGCCGTAGAGGCACCGGCCATCAGATCGGCTTCACTCATAGGCACCAACAGTTTGAGAGCACTACCGTCATTAAGCTCACCTGAAACACAGCCCGCAACTATGCCGCCGTTAGCGGCAATGTAACCGGCCAGGCCTGTTTCGCCCGATTCGATCCGGGCAGACGTTCTGCCTGAAAATGATTCAGTGGCTAATATCGCTGTAGTCGGTACACCGGTAGAGAAAACGGCACGTTTGTCAGCATAATAAGGATCATTGTCCCGGTATTGAGCATAATAGGTCGCCAGATCTACTCCGGAGCCGGACATATCAGGATCTATTGTCCAGCCCGGTTGCCAGCCCGTATTCTGATCATACAGTCCTGCGAAGTAGTAGCGTTCGACGCCGTACAGACTCTGGTAGCTCCATGAACGGTTATAAATTCCGTAACTGTCCGTGGCCATCAGACGGATAGTATCACTGCCGCTGTAATCCAGCCGGCTTGCCCCACTGACAGTAGTGACCTCTTTCACGTAATTTATCAATTCAGGCAAAGTGAGTCCTTGGCCTTCACAGTATTGCATAGCCGACAGATTATCGATACAGGCTATATCATAATCCCGGCCGGTATCCACTCCGGAGGTAATATTTGAAAGCTGTCCGTGCTGCAGAGCTTTCAGTTCATCCAGCGATATCACTTTCAGCAGGATACTCTTGCCCTCGCTGTTAAGAGCATAAAAAAAGATATTATCTGCCCTGGCGGAGGCCGTTGTCTTAGCCTCCGCCTGCGTTCCTCCAACGGCTACTCCGCATAGAACGATAACAGCAACCAGAAGAATACTTAATAACTTTTTCAACGAATTATACATGTTCGGTGTTATTCAGTACTGGAAGCACTACAGTTTTTTACGACGAATTATGATAATAGACAGTGCCGTTATAACAAAGATACCTCCTACGGCTATAGCGCCTATCAATATCCAGTCTATGGCAGGTTGAGTACTTTCATCCGGTAAAGAGGCTACGCTGCCCTGCGGTGTTACGGTTTCGTCGGGAATTATATTGGTTGCAGGTGTTGAAGACGTAGGCACCGGCAAGGCTTCTACCACGAATCGGCCCTGTTTATCATTAACAGCCACAATATGTTCTCCAGGTTCATCGCTTTGGAACTGGAAGGTGAGCAACTGTTCGTTTCCCGGTTCCAGCTGGACCTCCCGGCTGTCCACCTCGGTATCATCCACCTTGAAGCTTATCTCATAGCTACCGGTCATCTCTCCCTGATTGCTTAGCATAACCTGTACTGAGACTGTTTCTCCCGGATTTACTGTGGCTGGGGTCAGAGTCAGATCAGACAGGTTAAAACTGGCCGGAGCCAAAAGATCGACCGCCACAGCATATTCACTGAAGTGACTGAGCTTTGCTTTAACTACTCCGTTTACCGTATCCAGTTCACCGGCAACATTCTCCCAGCTGTCACCATTCCAGTACACTAACCTTATAGTTGACTCATCCGCTCCGGCAGGTAATTCTCCATACTTCACAGTCAGGTCAAGAGGAGGATCAAAGGTAGCGCCCGCAGGTCCCAGTTCGAATGTCAATACCAGATCTGCCCCGGCAGGAGGATCCGGAGGTGTATCTATTGCTTCCGCTGTCAAGGAAGACAAGGCCGTGTTCTCGGCAGTCAATAATCTGGTACCGCTGGAGATATCAAAGGTTATTTTTTCATCCGTCGTCTTAATCTGAGATGTGCTTTGAATTAAACCTTCACTATCTATTTGTAAAGAATCGCCTGAGACAAAACCACTCAGAGAGATTGTCTCCAGTGAAGGGCTGCTTCCACCAAATCCTCCTCCTCCGAACCCACCAAATCCACCACTGTTAGCTGTCGTGATATTCTGTGTCATTTGAGTATTCAAATAGCCCGGAGCCATTACTACTACACTATGACTGCCCGCAGTGGTAAAAACAGTACTGTCAAATGAAATGATACCGGCTGAAACCGTATAATGAGCCGGATCAATAGTCTCATCATCAACTGTGATATTGTTTATAGAGCTCCGCCAGGCTGCAAAATCGGTAAAGGTAATATCTATCGCCTGCCCCGGGATATTATTATCTCTATCGTCTATCAATGTGGGCCCTTTCATCGGCCCAATATCGATCTGAAAGACCCAGCGACAAAATTTGTTAGTGGAAGAATACGTGCCTGCAACACCATTACTGGCTTCTGTTGGAGTCAAACCCATACAGAACCGGAATGACTCCTTACTATCCAGAGTCACCGGGGTGGTTATTGTTCTCCAATCCGCTTCATCATCGTTCGGTTTGAATATATATTCTCCCGGTTCTGCAGCTTTCAGCATAGCGTCCGTAGTATACCTTTCCTGGAATGAAGATAAACAAAATACCGGCTCTACCGGCACCACACCCTCATCCCAGCCTTGTAAATCGGTAGTATCCGCACCCCCGTTAGCTCTATAAGTTGTATATTTTTCAACCAGATTAGGGTAATAGTACCGGGTCTGGCCCTGTACAAACTCATAACTGTAGAAATTATTACCCTGATAAGGTTGGCTGGATGCATCTGTCGGATACATACGTATACTCTGGCCTGGCCCCCAGACTATATCCGGGTCGCCTTCAGCATTGCGTTGATTGGCATCAGCAACCAGAGCAGCAATGGTGACACCCCACGCCTTGGTACCTACGGCAGCGGGCATAGCATCAATTGATGAATAGTAATAATAATTCGCCAATGCTTCTAACTCTGGGTAGGAATAAATATTATATGAAACCCCATCAACTGTATAAAATCCTGCATAAGTTCCGGTATATTCGTACACCAGGGTAACCGTACCATCCGGATTAATGACATTAACTTTCAGCGACGGAGCAGCGTTGCTATAAGCAGTCTTGGCTGAAGCTGTCGTGCTGAAAGTCACTAATAAAGAAGCCACTAAAATTATACTTAATATCATCAACAATATTTTTTGTTTCATGGTCTTTTCTCCAGATTATTAGTTACCAGATCAACCTAAATTTTCAATAGCTCTTTGTGCCAGATTATAAAAGCACGCTTTAACTAAT
>DAOUFH010000288.1:0-2306 GCA_034429955.1 Dehalococcoidales bacterium | reverse complement strand
CAGACTACCGGCACGCTCATCGTGCTGGTCTTACTGCTCTCCGGACGCACCCGCATCCGCCTGCGCCCGGCCTATCTTCGCGTCGATTTTGCCTTGATCGGCCGTATCCTTAAAATCGGCATACCCGCCCTGGTGATGAACTTGCAGCGTGCTATCGGGAATTTTATTCTGACCTGGTTTATCGCGCCTTTCGGCACCGCCGCAGTGGCGGCCCACAGCATCGCAGCCCGTATCGAAATGTTCATCTTCCTGCCCAGCATGGCCCTGGGCTCCGGCGCCGGCGTGCTGGTGGGACAGAACCTGGGCGCGCACCAACCGGAACGGGCTTCCAGAAGCGCCTGGATGGCGCTGGGCATTGTACAGATTTTTATGATGTTGAGCGCCGCAGTCTTCCTGATCTTCGCCAGACAAATCATAAGCGCCTTCACCAGCGATGCCGATACTTTGCTGGTAGGTACCACCTTCCTGCGCATCGCCACCGTCGCCTATATGGTGCTGGCATTGACCTTCGTCCTGCAGAATTGCATCGCAGGAGCGGGCGATACTGTGCCCAATATGATCATCAGTGTAGTCTCCATCTGGGCAGTCCAGCTGCCCCTGGCCTGGCTGCTTCCCAATGTCACCGACCTGGGCGTCTACGGCATCCGCTGGGCCATCGTGATTAACGCCATCACCGCCGCCATTGCCACTTTTATTTATTTCCGCCTGGGTAGATGGAAGAATAAAAGAGTCTAGAGCAGGTGTGAAGTAATCAGGCTGCCGCCGTAAGGTACACTTAACCCATCTTGTACTCTTTGACTTTTTAAAAAATTGCTATACTTTATTAAGATAAGATTGATCCGGTCTTAAGACCGGCTATATTTTTATTGTCCGGAGGGCCTCACATGAAACGCTGGGGCTGCTTTGCTGCAGTCAGCCTGATAGTTTTGATTGTAATTATTATTACAGGTGTGTTCTGGGGCAACTATAATGCGCTGAAAAACAAAGAACAGGCCCTCGATTCCCAACGGGCTCAATTGGAAGCACAATATCAGTTCCGTTATGACTTGATCGCGGACCTGGTCGCAGCGGTCAAGGGCGCTATGGCGCAGGAACAGACCGTTTTCAATGAAATAGCTCAAGCCCTGGGCCGCTACTCAGAGGCGGTAACCGACGAGGAAAAAGCGGCCGCCTCCGCTGAGGTCGAGACCGCCCTGGCAAGTTTGCTGGCTGTCATGGACAACTATCCGGCACTGCGGTCAGACCCGCAGGTAACAGCCCTGATAGCCGAACTGGCCGCTACTGCCAACAGCCTCAACGCCGCCGGCCTGCTGTATAACGCAAAAGCGCGCGACTATAATACCGCCCTCAAGCAGTTTCCAGCCAATATTCTGGTTACTTTTTTCGATTTCGAATCCAGGACTTATTACGGCGTGGTCGGCAATTCGCCCTGAATACCGATTAAAATCACATTAGGACCGGCGTGCGTGCCCAAGATAGGACCGATTTGACCCATGATGATTTTCCGCGGGTAATGAGGAGCAATACGCTCTTTAAGAGCGTCGGCTTCTTTTCTCACGGTATTATACATTATGGCCAGCTCTTTCACTGTGCCTTTTTTGATAGCACCGGCCATAAAGTTATACATCTCTTCAATACCTTTGGAGGCACTCCTGACACGGCCTACCGGAACTACTATACCGTCTTTCATGCCCAGCAGCGGTTTGATATTGAGGATTATGCCGATCATGCCTTTGGCTTTCCCCACACGCCCACCTTTGACCAGATATTTCAAGGAGTCGAACATAGACATGAAATGTATCTCACGGATGGCCTCTCTGGCGATCTTGACAGTCTCGGCAAAGCTCGCTCCGGCGCGGGCAGCCCTGGCTGCGGTCATACAGACCATGCCCAGCCCTATGGTCATTGATTCGGAGTCGATAACTTCGATGGAGCATTTGCCCTTCAGCGCACTGCCGGCCTGCCGGGCAGACTCACAGGTCCCGCTGAACTTTTCCGACAAGTGTATTGAAACGATTCCGTCGGTATTATCGCACAGTTTCTCATAGGTCTCCTGGAAATCCAGAGGAGTCGGCTGACTGGTAGCAGGGAACTCACCGCTGGTAGTCAGACGCTGGTAGAATTGCTCATTGTTGATGGTAACTCCGTCCTTGAAAACCTCGGTACCGAAACGGACGTAGAGGGGCACTACGGAGATATCCAGCTCTTTTAAAATTTCAGGCGGGATATCTGCGGCACTGTCGGTTACGATTTTCACTGTCATCAGAAGCTCCTCTCAATCGAAATAAAATCCGCTGTCATAGAGC
>DAOUFH010000287.1:0-2184 GCA_034429955.1 Dehalococcoidales bacterium | reverse complement strand
AAATCCCACACTATATCATCGGCCAGCTGATTGCTGGTCAGGTGTAAGAAAGGTAATATCCTGGCAGCTATAGAACGGAAGACTTCACCTATATCCAGGGTAGCGGCGCCCATAGCCGCCGCTACCGGGATCATCAATAACAGGAGAACAACCGCTCCGATTATGAAAATTAGCCGTCTGGATATAAACCTGGAGTAAACCTTTTCTATATCGTTTGTGGTGGCAGGCTCTGCAAGTTTCATGGTTCAGGATAGGCAAAGGCGATAGCCGTAGTATTGTTTTGCCATTCCTCCGCTCCAAAATATTTGGTGACCAGTTCTTCATGGACTTTAAGTGGGTCGATGTCCGTGAACAGATCAGGATGGAAATATTTGGCGCAATAAAGCAGGCCTATGGAATAACGCAAACCGTTGGTGACTCCATAGCCCAGTATGTAGACGTTTTCATTCTTGACTGCGGTGACGTTCTTCAATTCCGCCCGGGACATTATTTCGCTTCTCAAAGCTATCAGGTCATCCAGGGTATTGCTGTTGCCGCTGGCCATTCTGATAATATAATCGGGATTGGCCTGCATTACCCATTCCGCACTGAGCTGGGGATAACTGGCGCTCTCATTTTCAGCGATGTTCCTGGCTCCGGCCTCGACCAGAGTACCGTGAAAAACGCTTTTACCTGAAGCACTGTAGTACGGTTTGTTCCATTCATAAAATACGGTGGGTTTCTCTTCATCCGTCAGTCCCGAGACGCGTTCTTTCACCAGGTCACGGTAATAGTTGATATCGGCGATGATTTTCTGAGCTTTAGCAGTTTCATTCAGTATCAGCCCTGTATTATTAATAAAGGTGAAAAGCCGGTTGATATCGCTGGGAGAATCAATAATTACAGCGATTCCGTGAGAGGTAAACATATCGATATTGGCATCCTTCAACATGGTATCGGCAATGACGACATCGGGTTGTAATTCCAGTACTCTTTCCACATTGGGGTCGTAGGAAGACCCGGCGACTTCAGGTACCTCCAGCAGCAGACTGGGCACTACTGAATTGGAATCACGTCCGACGATTTTATCACCTGCGCCTAATGCACACAGCAAGGTGGAAGCGCCCTGAGTGATAGATACAATCCGGTTGACCGGCAGCTTGACCTCCACAGAACGTCCTTTGACATCGACTACAGTAACGCTTTGAGGAGCCGGTTCTGAGGTGGTAACCGCCGGTGAAGACGGCGTGGCGGAAGTGGTGTGAGATACGCTGGTCGAAGGTGTATTCGAGACCGGTGTAGTCGTCGCAGTAGTCGCCGGAGTCGACTCGGCGGCATTACAGCCCAGACAACACATCAGTAAACAAATAATTAGAAATCCGGCCGATAAAAGTTTTTTCATTCGATAACACTCCCAAATTTAAGATTTCAAGTTGATTCCCGTTATTATGACCGGCTGTTCAGTTTTGACACAGCCGGTTTTGTACCGCTGATAATATCTGTCCGGCCTGGAGTTCCTCCAGGCGGAGGTAAGTGCCTCCCAGTATTCCGCATAACGTTTTAAGCAGTCCGAATGTAATAAAACCGTTTTCCGTATCGATAACCAGAGAGCGGATATTATGAGACCTGATTTCTCCGGCGATCAATTTAGCTTCCTCAACCGGCTGGCCGTCGGCCATACTGACGTTAGCCCTGCCGTCGGATACCAGCACCAGCAGGGGCAGCACATTTTTATCTCTGGACAGATGTTCCCGGATGATATCCATACCCAGTTGCAGCCCGTGAGCCAGCGGGGTACGGCCTCCGGTAGGCAGTTGGGCCAGGTATTTCTGGGCCAGCGTCACGCTGTTGGTAGGCGGCAGGGCCAGTTCGGCTCTTTCTCCTCTGAAAGTGACCAGTCCGACTTTATCCCTTCTTTGATAGGCATCCAGCAGCAGTGAAAAGAGCGCCCCCTTGGTGGCTTTCATTCTCTCTTCGACTGCCATTGAGCCTGACGAGTCGAGGACAAATATGATCAGATTGCCTACTTTTTTCTCTCTCACCTTTTGCCTCAGGTCCCGGCTTTCTATCAATAGTGCCCGGCTGTCCCGGCTGTTCGTCCTGCGTTCGACCTGGAAGGGAGCCGCGGCTCTGAGCGTGGCATCCAGCGCCAGGTCGGTAATTTTTCCATTAGGAACAATACTGGCGATATAGCGCCCGTTTTTC
>DAOUFH010000286.1:0-1637 GCA_034429955.1 Dehalococcoidales bacterium | reverse complement strand
CCGGCCGGGCCCCTGCCCCCGTTACCCTGTCAAATTCTTTATCCACTTCCTCGTACGCAGGACAGTCGATAGCCAGCTCAAAGGTGCCGTTCAAACCGGCCGGATAAGCGGGTGTCTGCCCCAGCAGAACCGGCAGCTGGCGACGTTCATACATGGCAAAACGGACCTTTTCATTTTTAAATTCGGCGTAAGGTCCTTGCCCGTCCCAATCGATTTCAAAGCCCAGTACGTCGCGATAAAAAGCCACCATAGCATTAAGGTCTTTAACGAAAATTCCTACCAGGTTCAGTTTGTTCATCTCCGCCCTCCTTAATTCATGATTATAGCCGCCTTAAAATCCGGTCTGTTATCTTAACTCCGTCTGATACTGACAATCAACCGCCAGGGTAAATGAAATCCGGTCTGTCATTTTGGGTTATTGGTCATTTCGGACTATGATTAGGATGATTAAGAATAAAACAGGATGCTGAAATTGAGATGGAAGATTCTGAAATCAAGGCTGAAAAATACTGGAATGAGCGCTATCGAAAGGAAGGACAAATTTGGGGAGAAAGCCCCAGTCAATCTCTCTGGATTGCCATCCAGTTATTCGGGACCTTCGCTGTCAATTACGTGCTTATTCCCGGCTGCGGCTACGGACGCTTGTCGCGGCTGTTTTCGATGAGCGGGTTCAGTGTAGCCGGAGTGGATATTTCAGACAAGGCTATTGAAATGGCGCGTCAGTTGGACCCGCAGGGTGTATACTATCAGGCTTCAGTGCTTAAGATGGATTTCGATAAATTACTTTATGATGCGATATATTCTTTCAATACCCTGCATCTATTAATGCAAGAGGACCGTTTGCGTATGATTGCAGAATGCCGGCGCAAGCTCAAACCGGGCGGTTTGATGTTTATTACGGTATTTTCGGATGAAGAGGAAGACTATAAAAGGAGCCTGCAGGTGGAAAGCGGGACGTTCGAAACCAGGGCCGGTCGACCTGCGCATTATTTCAGTGAAAAAGACCTCAAAGACCATTTTAGAGATGATGAGGTTATCGATTGCGGTATGGTGCATGACGCCGAAAACCACGGTGGCAAGGAGCATATCCACCATTTGCGTTATATCTGTCTAAAAACCGCCTGAAGCTGTTCCGGTTCAGCTTTTAACCTGTTGCAGAAAGGTGTTGCGGGTTTTAAAGTTGAAGCGAGAGAAAAAGCTGCCGGCGTTGCTATTGCCTGCGGCTATGAACAGGCTCTTCCGGGAGGCCTTGAAGGTGTTCATCCAGTCCAGCGACCGCTGGATCAATTGACAGCCGAGGCCCTGATTGCGGTATTCGGGGTGCAGGTAAATGGAATCTATGACTCCGGCTTTATCTGCGTTGACGGTGCTGAGACAGTAGCCCACGGGGGTAGTTTTGCCGGCGGGATAGACCAGGTCCAGATTCATCCAGCCGTAAGCGGCGGTCCGGATGGCGGCAGTTTTTACATCGGTGAATTTTCTGGTCAGATAAGTTTCTTTGAAAACGGGAGTGGTATACCCGGCATTCTTTTTCAGCCTGTCCCAGAGATACTTAATCAGGTCGATTTGATATACCTCTACCGAGTTAATCCGGCAGTCTGCTGTTGAATCAGGCTCCGGCAGACTGAAAGAAGTCT
>DAOUFH010000285.1:0-10680 GCA_034429955.1 Dehalococcoidales bacterium | reverse complement strand
CCGGAACGACCCAGACCGTGACCATGGCCGCCATAACTCTGGATAACCTGATAGCCGCTTTGAAGGAGAACCGGACTCCCTGGTAAAAGCGGGATTAATAGCATTTAACTGAAAGGGGGCTTGTCATAGCCCCCTTTTCTATTACGTTACGTTGTTGCCGTACTTCATTCTGAGTTTGTTTTTTTCGATTTTGCCGGTAGCGTTACGCGGCACTTTATCGAAGATGATTTTACGGGGACGTTTGTAGCGCGGCAGTACACCCTCGATAAATTTATTGATCTCATCTTCGGTTATCGTCTCACCCGGTTTGGGGTCGATGACCGCACCTACAATTTCACCCAGCCTTTTATCCGGAATACCTATCACAGCCACATCGTACACCTTGGGATAATTATGGATGGCGTCTTCAACTTCAATGGGGAATATATTCTCTCCTCCCACGATGATCAGGTCCTTTTTACGGTCTACCAGGTATACGTAACCGTCTTTGTCTATCCGGGCCATATCGCCGGTATGCAGCCAGCCGTCAATTATAGTTTTAGCGGTTAGTTCGGGATTTTTATAATACTCTTTCATAATTCCCGGTCCCTTGAGGCAGAGTTCACCCACCATCCAGGGCGGTATGTTACGGTTATCATCGGTATGGACTATTTTAAGCTGCCAGCCCCAGCCGACTTTACCGATTGCGCCGGCCCTGAAATCATTATCCAGCCCCAGGTGTACTGAGCCCGGACCGGTCGATTCGCTTAATCCGTAGTTGTTATCGTAAGCCATGGTCGGGAAGTAGTCCCACCAGTGCTGGACGAGAGCAGGAGGTACCGGCTGAGCGCCGATATGCATCAGCCTCCAGGATTTCAGATTATAGTCCTTGAGTTTTATTTCACCTTTGTCCAGGGCTACCAGAATATCATGCACCCAGGGGACCAGCAACCACACGATGGTGCCCTTTTCCCGGCTGACTGCGTCGAAGACATTTTGAGGGGAAAATTCGGTTAATATAGTGCCTTTAGCGCCTGATATAAGGCTGCCGAACCAGTGCATTTTAGCTCCGGTATGATATAAAGGAGGCAGCAGTATGAAATTATCCCGGTGGGTCTGGTGATGGTGCATCTGCTCTTCTTTGGCGGCAAAGGCCATGTTTTTATGGGTAAGCAAGATGGGCTTGGGTTGTCCGGTAGTACCGGAGGTAAAATAAAGACCGCAGACATCGGAAGGTTTCAGCTTGACATCGACCGGTGAGTCCGCGGATTTTTGCAGTACCTCCTCGTAATGTGTCATACCCTGCGGCAGATTAGGTCCGATGTAGACATAATTTTTAACTGTTTCAGGTTTTACTTCCTGCACGATTTTAGTGAATTCATCCTCGAATAGCATGGCTTTGGCTTCAGCAATACCGGCACAGAACTTGAAGTCCTGGGCATTAAAGCGAAAATTCAGAGGAACTGCCCAGGCCCCTGTTTTAATTATGCCGAAATAGCAGACCAGCCAGGGGATAGAGTTACGCATCCAGTGGAGGACTTTATCGTCTTTCCCGATGCCTTTCCCGATAAGATAATTGGCTATGCGGTTGGCATTATCATTGAATTCTTTCCAGGTTATCTGCTGTCGGTAGTTCTGGCTGGGTCTCAACTCAATCAGGGCTACATCATCGGGATAACGGTGGGCATTTTTCTCCAGCATATCCACAATTGTCGGCATGATTCGTAACTCCTCTCTCTGTGATTGATGGCGGCGGACGCCGGTCTGTAAAAGTCGAGATAGCTATTTAAGCCAGTGCTAAAGATTTTTACATTAAAACAGTTTTTTCATATTTGAACTGTCAGATGTACCGGTAAATGTTTGAGAATTTCGCAGATTCTCTAATAGATTAACATGTTTATGTGTAAATTAACAATGTAAATAGCGGTCACTTTGCTGTTGTGCTAAACTTAGAACAGAATTATTCAGGTTTGACGTTATGCATCATACGTTACATTTTTACGGACAGAACCAGCATCGTTTGATCCATTTATACCTTGATTTAGCCCGTCTGACTAAAAAGCCCGTTTTGGGAACGCTAGTGCGCTGGTTAGCCAATATGTATGCCAGATTGGGGCACAGCGGTTATCTTCTGAAACTGGAAGAAGCCGAGCAAATTGTGGAGGCCTCGGATAATGTCTACCTGGGCCCCTGCAGTTGCCGCCAGGAGTTTAAAAATTGCGATTATCCGGTAATGAGTGAGATTGTGCTGGATAAAGGCGCCGGAAAAGTATATTCCGACCGTACCGCCGAGTTTAAAAAGATCTCCAAATCTGAAGCCAGGCAGGTATTGAGGCAGGCCGAAGAGAAACACCTGACGCAGAGCATTATGCGCTGCGGGAATCATTTTTATGCTGTCTGCAATTGCTGCCGGTGCTGCTGTGTGCCCACCCGGCTAAAGAAGGAATTCGGGATAGGACTGGCTCTGGTACGAGATGATCATATCGTTGAGAGGTTCAAACACCATAAATTGCATTAGGTAGAGCCGCCTATTGTTTCAAATCATCCAGTTTCAGCCAGCCCGCTTTGAGAGCTTTCAGTACTGCCTCCGTCCGTGATTCAACAGCCATTTTGCTGTAGATATTGCTCAGATGGGACTGTACTGTGCGTTCGCTGATATTCAAAGCCATGGCGATTTCCTTATTCCTCAGTCCTTTAGCTGTGGACTTCAAGACTTCCAGTTCCCTGGGATAGAGTTCCAGGTTAGTCCGCCCGGCAGCCTTTTGGGAACGGATAAGATTCTCGGCTGACTTACGCTCGAGAATTCCCTCGCCGGCCTGTATCAGTCTGATGGCCCCGATAAGGTCTTCCACCGGAGTGTCTTTAGTCAGAAATCCGGCTGCCCCTGCGCGTAAAGCTGCCAGCGTTAGGGCCGGTGATTCGAATTCGCTCAGCACCAGAGTAGCGCTGTCCGGCAGGAGGGTGTCTATCTGCTTAAGCGCAGCGATACCGTTGATGCCGGGCAAAGCGGCATCTATAACCGTGACATCCTGGCGCAGGCTGGCTGACAGCTCCAGCAGTTCCTTGCTATGGCCGGTCTGGGCCACGACTTCTATATCTGATGTCTCCGACAGAGAGCGGCAAAGTCCTGCTCTAAAAGACGGCTGCCGGTCTGCCAGTATAACCCTGATTTTAGACATTTGAACATAATCTCCGGAATAACTAAAAATTAAAGCCAGAGTAGTTTGAGATTACTGACGTGCCTGGTTACCAGATATGCGGTACCAGTGCTCTGCGGTTGTCCGGGTAGTCGGCGAAATGCTGTTTATACCAGCGATGATGTGCACGGGCACGCGGCACCAAATTAGCTATGGTCCATAGCGCAAAAGAAAGTCCGGCCAGAGACCAGCTGGCGATCGCCCAGCCGGTCCATATCATAATTTCGCCCAGATAGTTGGGGCAGGAAACCCAGCGGAAAAGACCCTTATCGGTTATCCTGTACTCAGGTTGTCCAGGCTCACGCAAATTGCGCAGTATGATATCTGAGTTGCGGTTGATGATAAATCCGCTTATAAAAATCAACACACCGGCGATAAATCTGGGGTCCGTCAGCCAAGCGTTAGTATATCCGCCCGAAAAAGTGAACACATAACGTCCGTTCAAATAAGCATTGACGCCGTTGAACAAAAATCCCAATCCTACCACCATTAAAGGCATCGGTTTTTGACCGCCCCGGATGTGGAAGGGGTAGATGTAGGAACGATGGATATAATGGGCTTCCCATAAAATCAAAAAGATAATTGCCGGCAGGCTGTCGCGATACTGCCCGGTTAAAAAGCATATCAAGAACATGATGGGTGACATCGATTCCATCAGAATCCAGCCGAAGGAACTGCTGACGGTGATACCCCATCTGGAGTTGGTATGCCTGCCGTAAGGGGCCACAATAAAGAAAAGCGAGATAAAAATGACGACGGATAAGGCTATCCAGCCGATTAACAAATAATTATAGAAAATGTTTTCAGTCATAATAACTCTCGGTTATACCTGGTTACTCCAACAGTCCTTTCTTTTGAAACCAGCGAAAGGTATCCTTCAGGGTATCACGCAACGGCCGTGGTTCATAGTTTAAATCTTTGGCCGCACGCTCACAACTGATGTGTTGATTACAATGGGAGAGCGCTCTCAAGGTAACGCCGGTAAAAAGCTGACGGCTGTTGCGCAGACGGTTGAAAGCAGCTACCAGCGGTGCGCCGCCGCGTGCCAGCCAATCGGGACAAACCAGGTGAGGTTGGGGAACACCCAGTATGTTTTCGGTCAGGGCCGCCAGTTCACAGATTGTGGCATAATGTCCCGGCAGGAGGTATTTAGAGCCGGGTGGAGCCTTCTCCTGGGCAGCTATGGCTGCATTGACGACATCTCTGACATCAACCCAGTCAAATCCTCCTTCAATCAGGGCCGGCAGCCGTCCGCGGGCCATGGTCAACAAGGCTTCACCCATATGAGAAAGCCCGTAATCGTCAGGTCCGACTACCGAAGTTGGATTCAGAATTATCGCATACAGGCCTTTATCGACCGATTCACGCACAATTTGTTCCGAAAGAGCCTTGGATCGGTCATAAGGAGGACAGGACTGCGTTTGTACCAGAGGCCGGGTCTCGTCCAGGGGCAGATTATAAGGTTCCTGTTGCATGGCATGTATCGAACTGAAATGCACCAGTTTTTTAACCCCCTGGCTTAAACAGGCCTGGACTACATTTTGAGTTCCTTTGACGTTAATTGCTTCGACTGTTTTCCAATCGTTCATCGAAAGCGAGATACAGGCAGCCAGATGATAAACCACATCAGCTCCCCGGAAAGCCTGGTCGAGCGAAGCGATATCGGTAACATCAGCCTGAACTGTGGGGACATTCAATCCAGCCAGAGACTGCTGGTTACGGTGGATAAGGGCCCGTACGGCGTATCCGTGTGATGGCAGTGTACGTATCAGATTGGATCCTACGTGGCCTGTGGCGCCGGTAATTGCTACTATCATGCCAGAATTATAACACAACTGCCGCCGCCGGAGTGAAGGTATTATTAACGGGCGCGAGCTGCCCCCGGCTTATTTTACTTCGTATTTAGACCTTTCACTGGCGGTAGGATACCAGCCGTCTTTGACCTGTGATTTGACATCGAATTGAGGTACATAAGGCTTGATATCCAGCAGCGGGGTGCCGTCCAGCATATCTACTTCGCCGATGTCCAGGATACAGTCATGAGCTTGAAGCAATTTAACCACAGACAAACCGATAGGGTTGGGTCGTTCATAATAACGAATGGAAAAAATACCTTTTTTATTTTTATCCAGAAAGGGCTTGGTCAGCAGCTGGAAGCCGTTAGCCTGATGAAAATGATAAAGCAGTATGAGATGGGAAAAGCCTTCGATGTTCTGCAGCCCCTGGGCATATTCCGGCAGCAGTTCGATATAACCGCAGCTGGATGGAGAAAAACAGCCCTGAATGGGGGTATCCTCTTTACACTTAAAAGGAGTGTGAATAATACCGATTGGTTTATAACTGACTTGCTCCATTGATTATAACTCCCGGAAAATACTAATCAGTGATAATGACAATCCGTTCAGGCGGAAAATATAGATAGTTCGATTTACCTTCATTGACTACGGATGAGAAATGGCTGGGTAAAATTACCATGATATAGTGCCGTGTGGCACCGACAGCGTCTATATGAAAATAATAGTTGGTGGAGGTCACTCCTTCCGCTACTCTATCCACCACACCTGTGAAGGTATTTTCCCCCGGGGTGGCTGTAAGCTGGATATATTCCGGCCGTATGCCGACAGTCACTTTTTGTCCGAAGGACAGCTGTGTATCGGGAGGTACGCTGGTGCGCAAATTTCCACCCAATTCCGGCACTTCAACCAGTATCCGGCTGTCGGTGGCTTCAATAACGGTACCCTCCATCAGGTTTTTAAATCCCACCAGTCTGGCTACCACATGGTTGGCGGGGTAACTGACTACTCTGGTCTTCTCATCATGCTGGACGATGCGTCCGGACTCGAATACCGCCATGCTGGAGCTAAGCTTGTAACCCTCCGCCAGGTCATGGGTTACGAACAGTATATTGCCTTTATAAAATTGCTGCAGACTCTGCAGTTCCAGTTGCAGCCTTTCTTTAACCATGGAATCAAGGGCGGAAAAAGGCTCGTCGAGCAGCAGAACTTCCGGTTCCGGCGCCAGCGCTCTGGCGACTGCGACACGCTGCTGCTGCCCGGCTGAAAGCTGTCTGGGATAGCGGTCTGCCAGTTTGCCGATATTCATTTTTTCCAGTAATTCAGCCACTTTGATTTTAGCGTCTTTGATGGGGATATGATGGATGCCATAGAGCACATTCTGAGTGACCGTCAGATGGGGGAAAAGCGCATAATTCTGAAAAACAAAGCCTACTTTACGGGTTTGAGCCGGCCGGTTGATGCGTTTGGCGGAATCCAGTAGGATTTTGTCGTTAAGCTTTACATAACCTTCATCGGGGCACAGCAGTCCGGCTATGCATTGCAGCGTCATGGTCTTACCTGAGCCGGATGGTCCCAGAATCGCCAGAATTTCCTGGTTTACTGAAAAAGACACATCCAGCGTAAAGCCGGGTAGCTTTTTTTTAATTTTTACTTCAAGCAATCTATTTACTCTCCGGGGTCAGTCTGCTGCAATTCATTCGTTTTGAGTGGCAGAGGCATAATTACGCGATTTGGGCTTCCAGTAGGCCAGAGCGGCCAGTGAAGCGAAAGAAATCACCAGCACGATAAGTACCAGAATGAGTGCCCTGTCATTATGTCCGGCCTGAATATTGAAGTATATAGCCACCGGAATGGTAGCCGTTTTGCCTGGGATATTGCCGGCTAACATCAATGTAGCACCGAACTCTCCCAGCGCTCTGGCGAACGCCAGAATGGTAGCCGCGATAACAGCCGGCCAGGCCATAGGCATGGTGACCGACCAGAATATGCGCCATTCACTGGCGCCCAGTGTTCTGGCGGCATTTTCCACATTTACATCTACCTGTTCGAAGCCGGCCCGGGCAGACATATACATCAACGGGAAGGTCATTACTACTGCAGAAATCACGGTGGCCGGCCAGGAGAAGACTATCGTGGTGTTAAAAAGGGCGAAGAAGTGGCCGAGCGGGCCGTTTTTACCGAACAACAGCAGCAGGCCGAAGCCTACTACTGTGGGTGGTAAGACCAGAGGTAAAATAAACAGTCCGTCTATCAGACTTTTACATTTACCGGTATAATGCGCCATCCAGCGAGCTACGGCAATTCCGATGAAAAATGTAATTACCGTAGTCGCCAGTACCGTTTTTAAAGATATCCATAAGGGTGTCAGATAAGACTCAGCCACTCTTTACCTCTGGTCCGATATATCTAATCTAATTATCAGGGCAGGATAACGCTGAAACCATATTGCTCGAAGACTGTTTTAGCCTCGGCACTGAACAGGAAGTCGATATAGGCCTGGGCCTGAGCGGATTGCTGGGAAGACTTGATAATCGCCACGGGATAGACGATCTGGTCGTTGATTTCAGCCGGTGCTTCCGCCACTATTTTGACGCCGCTGGTTATGGCTGCATCTGTGGAGTACACCACGCCCGCATCTACATTGCCGCTTTCTACGTAGCTGAGAACCTGTCTGACATCGCTGCCCAGCATCAGTTTGGATTGTATCTGATCGGTTATGCCGAGCAGATCAAAGGCCTGTTTGCCGTAAGTCCCGGCCGGCACGAATTCAGGGTCGCCCAGGGCTATCAGTTTGACATCGTCATTAACCAGGTCGTTAAAACTGGAAAGAGTTAGAGTACTGTCGGCGGGAACGACCAGTACGACTTTATTTTGCAGCAGGTCCTGTCTGCTGGAATCGACAATCAGTCCTCCGGTCTGAAGGGCGTCCATCTGTTTGGATGCAGCGGAGATGAACACATCGGCAGGAGCGCCCTGTTCGATCTGTTTTTGGAGTGTGCCGGAAGAGGCGAAGTTGGCAGTGATTTTCACATTGCTGTTGGCCTGCATATAAATAGCATTAATGGCCTGTAAAGCATCGGTCAGGCTAGCCGCAGCCGAGACGTTCAGTTCCACGTTCTCAACCGGCTGGCTGGTGGTAGTGGTAGGGGTTGTTGAGGTGGCTGCGGTGGAGGCTGGAACAGTGGTAGTCGTAGTAGTCGTGGTTGTAACGGTAGTAGTGCCGGAACAACCTGCCAGTGACAGTACCAGAATAAGGCTCAGAACTATTGCCGACAGTATAATATTATATTTAAGTTTCATATAAGCTCCTTCATTAACGGTATATATAGTATCTGGTTTGAAGCAAAATCAGTCACGTGCTCATACCTCATCTCCTTTCCAAATGGGAAACAACACCGTTTCCAGTGTTGCCGTCGATCCCCGCCGGAAGCGAGGATACCGGCCAAAGACCCTTAATAACACAGGTCGAATGGCTTTGGAGAAACTTGCAATCCCTTTGGTAAACTTAAAAACTATAAAAAAAAGCGCCCCATCGGAAAGGAGCGCTTATTCGCGTTTACTTCTCTTTTCCATGAATGGGAAACAACGCCGTTTCCAGCGCTGCCGTCGATTCCCGTATTAACCGGGAATTCCGGCTGTTCACCATACCCTTTAACAGGGTTAAGGTTGGACAGCTCTAGAGAACTTACTCAATAAATTTTACATGCAGTCATTCTGAGTGTCAAATTGATTAGTACAAAGGAAAGAGGGAGAGTTTTAAGTTTAGGAAGATAGGGGTTGATTAATGATTCGGGAATTCCAGCGTTACCTCGACCATCTTTTCCATGCTGAAGCTATCTCTATAGAAGGTCCTCAGACCTGATTTAGCGGCATTAGTTACTCCTTCCCCAAAACTGCAAGCTGATGATAGGTTAACAGCTAAAGGCTATTTTACCATCTCAGTCAGTTTACGGAAGGCCGCAGCGGGGTCGGCTTGCCGGAATATGCCGCTGCCCACGCAGATATCGCTTACTCCCGACCCGGCCACCTCCGCCACGTTCTTTTCATTGATACCGCCATCGATGCCCAGCGGAAGTTCAGGTCTAAGCCGGTGTAATTCTTTGACTTTGTCCAGTACTTCGGGAATATATTGGGCCCCGTAAAATCCGGGATGGACCGACATAAACAGTATGCTGTCCAGTTTATCTGCCAGCGCCAGAACCTGTTGGACTGTGGTCTCAGGATTAATCGCCATGCCTATTTTAAGACCTGATGAGCGGGCGGTCTCTATCACTTTTTCAGGATATTCAGCTGCTTCATAATGAAAAATGGCTTTTTCAGCCCCGGCTTTCCGGTAGTTAGCCAGTTCCTTTTCCGGTTGCACTATCATCAGGTGAGCTTCCCAGGCCGGTTTGAGTGATATGGTTTCGATATCCTGCCAGCCGATACTGCGAGAAGGAACAAAACGGCCGTCCATGATATCAATCTGGACAAAGTCGGTATAACCGGTTGCTTTTTGCAGCATATTGCTTAGTTCAGCGGGCTTGTCTGTCAGTACCGCAGGCACGATGCGGATGGCTTTAGGCATAATTACCCCCCATAGTATTATTTATTCTGGATAACTAAATATATAATTTACAGCCGGGGGTTGGCAATAACTAACGGTCTTAAACAAGACAAAAAAAGAGAGTATAAAAATACTCTCTTTTTGATGTGACAACATGGTAAGTTTAGCGTTTACGGAACAGCATACCGATCAGCATGGCAACTCCGACACCGACTAAAATCAAGGGCCATCCTTCGCTGAAACCCAGCAGAAAAGCAGCGCCGACCAGTAGCAGAACCACACCGGGAATAAACCGTCCCCAGCCTGAGTTACGGTAAGCCGGATGAGTAACACGGATGGTTGCGTCAATCAGGAAGATAACACCCAGCCCCACCAGGAAATATTGCCACCAGGTACCCCAGGACAGATTGCCGCGTATGGTCAGAAAAAACAGGACACCCAGTAGTATCAATATCAAGGCTGGCAACAGGCCTCTGATAGGATCGTGTGACGTCCGGTTCAGGCGTTCTTCCTTGTGAGACTGTTGCCGGTTAACCCGGTTATTATCCTCATTACGGTTTTCAAATCTGTCTTCCGACATCGAAGGCCTCCTTTGCTAAAGCCTGCCTTAAAATTTATTTTCAACCAGATGCACCAAAAATACTATAAACTTGACGATTGTTCCGATGCCGATGCCGACCGCCAGCAATATCAGCGCAATAGGGATGCCAATCTGCAGCCCATATACTACGTTGTCGTTGGGAATAGGGCTGAAGTCAAAGGGCATTAGAGTCAACAAAGTGACTATAGTGACTATGCCGAAGATACTTAAAGCGATTTCTGTGATTTCCCGGACGATATATTTGTCATATACTATCAAAATAGCGTGGCCGATAATTGTCAGAACCAGAGTCAGAGTCAGAATCGGCAGCCAGTCGGTAAAGGCCGGAGTAACCAGTGTTGCCGCATGCCAGGCTGTGCCGTTAGCTCCGGTCAGCGGTTCATAATAAGCAATATATTTATAGAAATAGTTGAAAAAGATTAAAAGTGCGATTGACCAGGCGATAGCGAAGGCTGAGCCCACGATACGTCCGGTGCGTGAACCGGCAGAGTAGTATTTAGCTCTGAAAGCCTCGGACTTTGCAAGTCTGGCGTTCTTTTCAAACGGACGTTCGGAGGCTTT
>DAOUFH010000284.1:0-2830 GCA_034429955.1 Dehalococcoidales bacterium | reverse complement strand
CCCGCCACAGTTCACCGTCGACAACCAGTTCGGCCAGGGCCTGAAAAGTGGCCAGCGGGGTGGCTACCACTATCTGCGAGAGCAGCATCGCTAAAAGTTGCCAGACTAACAGCATGGTCAGAATGCTTAGCCCTATGTAAAAGGCCCGGCTTCTGTACCATCTGTTAATCTGTATTTTTTGAGCGGGTTTAGGGGTTATAGTAGAATCCGTCATCCGGGAGTTTTCCTCCGATAAAGTTCGGGGAAACCGTGGCTAAAGTATCAAAAAAAGATTCCAGTTCGGAACGGGCTTCACCCGCCTTGACATATCTCCAATCGATATTTTGCAGGGAGGCTGTTAGTACGGGAGCGGTGAAACCCTGAGCTTCCAGGGCTCTGGCGCCCACCTCTCCGGCTTCTTCAGGATTAGCCAGCAGCCAGTCAATCGCTTTGGCATATTCAGCGGTGAATACTTTAAGGACTTCAGCATTATCTACGATATCCCCCAGGGCGACTGTGCCGGCCACCGGGGTGATGGAATTGCCGGTTTCGCTGTTATGCCACTGCTCTCCCACATTGAAAGCGCGTATGAAGGTCAGGCCGCTTTCGGCCCCCTTCAGGATAACGGAAGTGGCGGAGGGCTCGGAGAGCAAAACATATTTCTCCTCGCCTGTCAGCAGCAGTTGAGAAGCCTGAATTGGATCGGGAGCATATGAAATCTCCAGGTCTGTGCCCGGCTCAAGGTTGTTTTGTTTACAGAGAGCCTGGAACATGGCATCCGGAACGGCATTTTGATAGGGCACTACCACTTTTTTACCTGCCAGGTCGGACATGCTTTTAATATTGGTGTCATCTGTTATCAGATACAGGATATTCCAGATTGAATTGTCGAGATATTGCAGTTTGATGCCCTTGTTATAAAAGGTGGCGGCGCTATTGGAAGGCAGGGAAACGAAGTCACCCTGAGCTCCGGTTATAATAGCCTGCAACTGGGTGGGGGTTGCCCACAGGCTGAAAGTAGTCTTTTCAGCTACAGATGAAAGGACGTTATTTTCCGCCATATAGGCCAGCGGTATGGAGAGCGGGCCGATAGTGCCCACCAGTTTGATTTCAGCCAGTTTGGGTGTAGTCGGACTGGCGGTAGTGGTTGTAGTCGCGGTCGTAGTGACTGTAGCGGTAGTCGTGTTGGCGCTGCAGCCGGCGATCAGGGCCGTAGCCAGAGCGACGAGCATGATGAGTACCAGAATCGTCTTTTTCATTTAAACCTCCAGAAAACCTTATAGCAATATAGTCGTATTGTAGACTTATAATATATTATAAACCTAAAACCCGCTTTGGGGGGAGCGGAAGTATTGGGAAAGAGGGAAAGCAATACTACCAATAAATACCAATACTACAAATCATACCAATAGGTCAATAAAATTCTACATTCGAAATAACAAATTCAAATAACCGAAAGATACAAACCAGCGTCAGCGCGAACGCCTTAGCTGCCTGAAGCGATCTGATAGAATAGCTGTCAGCCGTCAAGTTGTTATTGAACCCCTCTTCCCCGGATCCTTCAGCCTCCCCTGTATGAGGCCTCAGGATGACAGCAAGGCTGTCAGTTTGGGGGATTTAACCTGGTAGCTAGGTGAAAGGGTGTGGTACTAAAAGCTGAAATCTATCAAGCTAAATATCTCTGAATCTATAAGGAACTTTTTTACTTCAGACGTATCAATCTATTTTAGTGTGTATCTTCACATTTGCCAGCCCTGACTGTATAATTCAGGAAGATTAAGCTTTTCAGGTATCCCCATGCCAAACCCGGATAATTGTTGAAAGTGCCTGTTTTTGTCTTAAATTGATTTGGGTATGGACAGGGCAGGCCTGTAGATGAAGGTCAAATTCGGGAAGGAGATTAAAATTTAAATATGACTCCAGGATTCATGCCGGAACTTCTCACCGAATCTAAAGTCCTGTTTGAAAACCGGGCTGATGCCGGTAAAAAACTGGCCGCCGGGCTTACTGATTATACCGATCAGAATGCCATCGTAATGGCTATTCCCAACGGGGGTGTTCCCCTGGCTGTCCAGGTGGCCTCTATCATCAATGCCGATATCGGGATAATGCTTTGCCGCAAGCTCTCTCTGCCCCTGAACCAGGAAGGCGGTCTGGGCGCCGTGGCGGACGACGGCACTTCTATTATTAATGAAGATATAATGAAAAAAGACGGTATCACCCAGGAACAGATTGAACATGAGGTCGAAAGAGTTAAAGACAATATCCGGCAGCGCAGGTTGTTATACAAGGTCGAAAGACCGGCGCCCCGCCTGAACGGCAGGACTGCTATTATTGTGGATGACGGGCTGGCTTCGGGTATCACTATGTCCGTGGCTGTCGAGGCTGTCAGGCACCGTAAACCGGAGAAAGTAGTGGTGGCTGTACCGGTAGCTGCGGGGGCGGCTTATGACAAGCTGAGCCGTCTGGCGGACCGGGTGGTCACCTGTGCAGTGGGCCGTATGAGCAAGTTTTTCCTGGTGGACTATTTCCGTGTCTGGAAGGATGTTACCGATAAAGAAGTAGTGCTGTATCTGGAGCAATGGAAAAGGCAGCACGTTGTTTCACTGGAGACCTATTACAACAGAAGAAGAGGGTGAGAAATTACCAGTAATACCAATGCCACCAATACTACCAATAACTCAATTAGGAGAGAAGGATAGTTTACAGCAGACATCTAAATTCTATTAATCTACAGGCTAATAATCTAACAGCTAACAATCTCACCCGTACCTGAAACTAAAAATGACTAACGAATAACTAAAACTATAAGTAGCTATGGACAACTTACCTGAAGTAATCCGGGACTTTT
>DAOUFH010000283.1:0-2675 GCA_034429955.1 Dehalococcoidales bacterium | reverse complement strand
CAAAGCCGCCGGCTGGAAAAAGCCCGCAACAAAAGCCGCCCGGAATTCCATACAATTGAAATTCTGAGCGGCTTCAAGCTACCCCTAGTTAATAGTCCGCTTATCTGATGAATTCACAAACAGTGTTAACGTCCTTCCTCTCTTTAAGAGGCGGATTTTCAGCCGGATACCCCACCGGTATCAGGGCCACGATATCCGAACCGACCGGGACTTTAATGACCTTTTCGATTTCGCCTTTGGCCTGAATCGGCCCGGTCATCCAGACTCCTCCCAGACCGAGCTGATGTAATATCAACATCAAATAGGCTATAGCAGACGAAACCGATTGTATCTTGCTGTTGGCGATATTGCGCCAGTCACGCATTATTTTGGCCTGAGGGTCCACTTTCTCTCTCATGGCCATAATATTTTCAACTTGAGAGGCATATTGCCTGGCGGCCACCGCGATTAAGACCGGCGCCTGGCTGAAAAGACTGGTCTTCTTCAACATGTTCTGGGCGGCTTCGCCAAATTGAGCAGTTTCTGGCCAGCCGGCCATAGTCTCGGAACTTTTCTGCACTGCTCCGGCTACCTCAGCTATGGTCCCGGGATTCGTTATGACGTAAAAATGCCAGTTTTGCTGGTTGCCGGCGTTGGGAGCATAAGTAGCCAGTTCGATGGCTTTAAGTAACAATTCTTCCGGCACCGGCTTGTTTTGCCAGACCCTCACTGAACGACGGCCTTTAATTAACTCTGCCAGTTCTTCGAACTTCATAATCAGACCTCCATAATTTAATACCGTACCTGTCAGCCGGACGGCTATCCGGGCTTAACTTAATGCGTCCGCTATATCCCGCCCCATTTTACGGGCCATTTCCACCACCTGCGGCCTGTTACGGATATCATCTCCGGCGCCGGTATAACCTTTGACTTCAA
Source organism: Dehalococcoidales bacterium (assembly GCA_034429955.1). GTDB lineage: Bacteria > Chloroflexota > Dehalococcoidia > Dehalococcoidales > UBA3254 > DATIKD01. The sequence goes on along the minus strand of DAOUFH010000283.1, from coordinate 1,760 downwards.
AAATGGGAATACGGCAGGGCCCCATCAGTTTTCTCATCTCCCGAATGGTTTCATCCGCTCCTTCTCCACCACCGACCGCTATCAGACCGGCCGCACGGGCCTTTGGAATACGGTTATGAGTATAGAAGAAATACGTTCTGTCCATAAATATCTTCATGAAGGCAGTAATAGTAAACATGTACACCGGACTGGCCAGAATCACTGCGTCCGCTTCGACATATTTTTCCAATATGCCGGGCGCATCGTCCTTGATTTTGCATTCTTTCAGGTCCCAACAATCGTCATGACCCCAGCAGGGACTGATTTTATAGCGGCACAGGACAAATTTCTCTGTCTCCAGGCCTCTTTTACCGATTTCTTCCAGCGCCTGGTCGGTCAAGTATTCAGTATTGCTGTTCTTTCTGGGACTGCCGCAGATTGCTATCACTTTCATTTTATATATTCCCCAATCTTTTGCTTTATTTTTTACGTTTGGCCGTTACGGAATACCACTGTTCTTCCCTCTCAAGACTGAGCAGTTTTAAATCCGCCAGGGCAAAACTGATTAAGACCTCATCCAGACCTTCCGGATGTATGCCGCTGACGATCAAAATTCCACCCGGTTTCATTATTTTCACGATATTAGGGGTCAAAAGGCAGATTGTCCGGGCCGTGATGTTGGCCAGGACAATATCGTAACCGTTTTTATTGCGACGTACGAAGGCAGACCCCAGTGACCCCCGCTTGAAAGTAATGCCGGTTACCGAATTCATTACAGCATTGGCAGCAGCCGTTTTAACCGCCACCGCATCAATATCACAGGCGTAAATTGCTCCGGCCCCCAGTTTAGCTGCGGCAATCGCCAGAATCCCGGTTCCCGTCCCCAAATCAAAGACCGTATAACTTCTCTTTATATGTTTTTCCAATTCCTGGAGGCAGAGCCGGGTGGTAGGATGCAGACCGGTGCCGAAAGCAGCACCCGGGTCGATTTTTAATAAGGTCCGGCCGGGTGGAACTGATTTTTTGCGACTCCAGCTAGGTCGGATGATAAATCTGTCACCAACATCAGACTCTTTAAAATCCTGCTTGAGAGAAGCGAACCATTCGTTTTGCTTCAATCGTTGTTCTTTTAATCCACCCTGATAACCGGCCTTTCTCAGTTTTTCCACAATTTCGGTTTGCACAGCCCGGTATTTCCGGCTGACCGGCAAATAAGCCCGCAGACAACTGAGTGAGCCTGTCAGGCCTTCCTCCTCCGGTAGTTCTTCCACCACACAGCCGCCGTGACCGTAATCATCGAGAATCGCTTTAAAATCGTTTACCCTGCTTGCGGCGCAAACCAATTCGAGTTGTATCCAGTTCATCTAACCTGCCTTAGTGCTGATCTCGCGGATAGGCTCAGTTTGAACAAAAGGCTAACAAGCCGCCAGCGCCCTGTATCATAACCGCCTACTGAGTCTTATTATTTTACGCTAACTTAACATTACACTCAATATGAAAGGAAAACAGCGGCGTTTTCAGCTATAATAAAGATAATTGGGTGGGGATGTACCTGCGGGCATAATCCGAATCATTTGACTTTACAGCCCTCCTAATTCAAAATGGAAATATAAGAGGAGGATTTAAATGGACGAAAAAGTTAAGGCAGCTTTAGACCAGATCAGACCGGCACTGCAGGCCGACGGTGGAGATGTTGAGTTGGTCGGCATCCAGGACGGGACAGTTAGTGTTAAACTGACCGGTGCTTGCGGCGGTTGCCCGATGGCTACCATGACTCTTAA
>DAOUFH010000282.1:0-3006 GCA_034429955.1 Dehalococcoidales bacterium | reverse complement strand
GCATAGGGCGTTGCTCCTTTTATTGATTGGTCTCTTTAGAAGGATACGCCCTATTTTTTATTCGTCAACTATTTTACACAATTAATTTTACGTCACCGTGCGTAGAGACTACCCTAAAAGAATTTCCGGCAGACATTCGAGAAAGACGACGATTTGCGGTATAATAATATAAAGTATACCTGAAAATATAATAAAAACGATGTTTACTGCCCGTAAGGGCGTTTAAGGGGAATATCTCTTGACCAAACCTGTGGTTGTATTAATTGGACAGCAGAATGTCGGAAAATCGACTTTGCTTAACCGCATTGCCGGTCACCCGATTGCTATAGTGGAAGACTTCCCCGGAACCACCCGGGACCGCATATTCGCCGATGCAGCCTGGAACGGGGTGGAGTTCACTCTGATCGATACCGGCGGTCTGGAGTTTGCGGATGAGTCCACTATCGCCAGAGGCGTGCGGAAACAGGCCGAAGCGGCCATCGCCGAGGCTGATGTAATTGTGTTTGTGACCGACGTCAAACAAGGAATGACCCCGGTCGACCAGGAAATAGCCTCGATTTTACGCAAATCGTCCAAACCGGTACTACTGGTTGTTAATAAGGTAGACGGTGCGAAACAGGAAGCCGAGGCAGCTGAGTTCTACAAGCTGGGCTTCGCTGAGCTTTTCCCCGTCGCAGCCCATCACGGACGCCGGGTAGCAGACTTGCTGGATCGCATAGTCAGCCTGCTACCTGTAACCACCGCTGAAAGCACTCCTGAAACCGCAGGCATAAAAGTCGCCATCGTGGGGCATCCTCATGTGGGTAAATCCCTGCTTTTAAACCGGCTTACCGGGAAAGAACGTACTATCGTAGGGGATACCCCTGGCACCACCCGTGATGCCATTGATACAACTCTTGACTTTAATGGTAAAAATGTGATACTTATTGATACAGCTGGAATTCGACGTAAAGGGAAAGTCGATAAAGGCATAGAGTGGTACAGTGTAATTCGTTCTATGCGGGCAATTGATAAAGCCGACATAGCCTTGTTGGTATTGGATGCCACCGAAGTGCCGACAGCCCAGGATACCCATATAGCGGGATATGTATCACAGGCAGCCAAAGGTATTATAGTTCTGGTCAATAAATGGGACCTGGTAGTTGAAAAAAATAAAACGGTTTATACTGAATACATTCAAAGCCGATTAAAATTTATAGCCTATGCACCTATATTATTCATTTCTGCCAAATCCGGGCAGGGAGTTCATAAGATAATGCCTTTGGTTCTCCAAATCGCTCAGGAAAGGTGTATGAAACTGCCGAATGAAGAAGTCGACAACCTCATAAAAGAGGCTGTTTTAAATCATAATTTGCCTCATCAGGGACGCAAGTTCCTTAAGCTGTATTCTGCCTGTCAGAGCAGCAATAATCCTCCGACTTTCCGGTTTACAGTAAATGATCCAAAACTGATTCATTTTTCTTATCAGCGTTTCCTGGAAAACAAACTACGTGACGTCTATAGTTTTAAAGGTACGCCAATTCGTTTAGTTTTTAAAGCTAAGAGGTAGCTATGTTAATAGTATATTTCCTGTTATTAATTGTAATGGGATATCTGCTGGGTTCAGTCCCCGTTGGGGTGATTATAAGTCGTTTATCCTCTAAAAAAGATCTGCGTCAGTACGGCAGCGGTAAGACCGGCGCCACCAATGTTCTGAGAACGGCCGGTAAAAAAGCGGCCGCCTTTTCTGTAGTAGGAGATGTTCTCAAAGGTTTTCTGCCGGTTTTTGCGGCCGGTTATTTGTTCGGTGACCATTTCCTGGTTATCGGCACCTTCGGTTTCGGTGCGGATGTAGTCCAGGTATTAGTCGGTCTGGCCGCTATCGCCGGACATAACTGGTCCGTTTTCCTGAAATTTAAGGGAGGACGGGGAGTAGCCACTTTCTTTGGCGGTCTGGTAGCCATCTGCCCTCCTGCGGCCTTGATAGGCGCTGAAGTCTTGTTTTTCAGTGCCGGAATCACCCGTTTTGCATCGCTAGGTTCGATTATGGGCGTGGCAACCGCCTATATGATGATGATTCCTTTGACCGTGGTCTACCACTTCCCGCTGGCTTACCTGGGTTATGCCTTGATAGGCTCGTTGACAATCATAATAATGCACAAAGATAATATCACAAGGCTGGTATCCGGCACCGAGCGCAAAATCGGTGATAAAGCTGAAAGCTTAACCTCTTCTCCGGAAACCGGTAGGTAGAATGCCGAAAGTCGCCATTGTTGGCATCACTTCCTGGGGTATCACAATCGGCCTGGTACTGGCTTCCAAAGGCACTAAAGTCAGTATTCTGACGCGTACCGAACAGGAATCCTCCAATCTGCAAAAAGGTGGACTCAGTTCAGGCCGCTTCCCGATTAACCAGATCCCCGCGAACTTGACTTTCACTCATGATACCGCAGAAGCCATGAAGAAAATCAATGCAGTGGTGCTGCCGGTACCTTCTCAAACCATGCGTACCAACATCCAGTCCATTAAAAGCTATCTCAATGATAACACGCTGATAATCAGCGCCGCCAAAGGACTGGAGATAGGAACCCGGAAACGCATGTCCCAGGTGATTGCTGAAGAAATTGAGGCCCGCTTCCGGCGTAATATCTGCGTTATGTCCGGCCCCAATCTGGCCAGGGAAATTGTCCAGGGACTGCCGGCCGCGACGGTGGCTGCCGCGGAGGACAAAGAGATCAGCCGGGAAGTCCAACGCCTGTTGACTACCCCCAAGTTGTGCGTGTTCACCCATAACGATGTGATCGGTGTGGAACTGGGCGGAGCCTTAAAAAACATCATTGCCCTGGGAGCAGGCATCGCTGACGGCCTGGGTTACGGAGATAATGCCAAGGCAGCCTTCATCACCCGCGGATTGACTGAAATAACCGCTCTCGGCACAGCCATGGGAGCCCATCCTCTAACCTTCTCAGGTCTGGCCGGTCTGGGTGATGTCATCGCCACCTGCGCCAGTACCCTTAGCCGCAATCA
>DAOUFH010000281.1:0-11081 GCA_034429955.1 Dehalococcoidales bacterium | reverse complement strand
CGTCCGTGCCGTTAAAATGGTCGTCCGTGATCCAATGCGTTTCAGTTGTTACGCCCTGTGCCGTTGCGATGGCGGTTTCCAGAGCGGTTTTATCAATTTCAGTACCTTCCAGCGCTTTCTGCCAGGTCAGAACCGGATAACCACTGTTGAAATTTTCATTGTCGGCCTGATAGGCGCTGCCCAAAGCGGTCAGCACAGCCGCGCTTTTCAGTTCGTCCTCATTGACAGCCGTGACTCCGCTTTCACCTGCTAAAGTGCTATTGATGATATCAGTTTTCAGGAAATAATTGTTGCTGAGCATGACGGTTTTTCCATTGTTTGCACCATATACCCCGCCAAAATCGGCATCAGCAGATACATTACCGGTATTATAACAGTTTTGAACAGTGCCGGGACCGTTAAAATAGCCAACGATTCCGCCGACATTGCCGCCTTTTCCGACAACATCGCCTCTGTTGTAACAATTTTGTACTACCATGTTTTCTGATCCTGAAAACTGGCCGATAACTCCTCCGACCGATTTTGCTCCTTGATTCGCTGTTATGGTGCCATAATTTACGCAGTCCGATACACTGCCGCCAGTCATCTGTCCAACCAGTCCGCCTGCAGCAGAAGTACCGGAGTTTCTGGTGTTGATTACGACAGCATAACTAATACAGTGGTCTATCATTCCTGTGTTTTTACCTACGATAGTACCTAAAGCTGCCATACTTGATTGAACTGTGCCACTGGCGATAATTATGTTGCTAATCGTCCCGGTGCTGTTGCCGAAAAAACCAGCATAGCTCGTTGTAGCATTGATATTAATATGTTCTATTAAATAACCGCCGCCGTCGAACGTGCCGCCGAACTTCTTGGAACTGGCATTGCCGATTGGCGTCCATAACTGATTGTTTAAGTCGATATCGTTTTGAAGCGTAATCGTTTTATTCTCAAACGTATCGGTTGTAATATCTGACGCCGTCCCATTGACTATTGCCGCCAGTCCGGCAAGTTGTTCAGGACTGGTAAGGTTGAAGCTTATAGATGAGGTATCGTACCAGGCTGTGTCGATTGTGCCGTTCCAGGGCGCAGGCATATCATCAGCATAAATCCTGTTCGCAGGGAGCAAGCTGTTAAGTAACATTGATAATGAGAGAATAAACAGAGCGGTGAGCAGATATACAGAAATATTCCTTTTCACAGTATTTTCCTTTTTGTCAACTAAAGATAGTTGTTAATTATCCAAAATTTCCATTACAGGGCAGGAGACGCCCATACGAACGTCTCCTGCCTATGCCTTTGACAGGATGGTTATCAGTGATCAGATTTGACCTTCCAGTAGCAGATATCCGATATAAGGCTGCGCTGTGCCGCTTTGCACAATCACGCGTACGATTTGCTGTTGTCCTTCTGCGAGATTATAGGTGCCGGTAGCGGTCGGTGGTGTGCCGGTATATCTGGCGTTATTGACATATACGGCGTTGCCACTTGAAGTAGTTGCCACCACATTGACATCCGTTTCTGCAGTTATGTAGATCGGCGTCACGGGAATAGACCCTGCAGTCAGGTTGGCCAGGCAATCATTACCTTCGACCGTTAAAGTCGCCGGGCCGGATGAAGTGCCTACAGGAGATCCACCTGGCGTGGTCTTTGTCACAGCCGTCACTTCGGTAGATACTTCGCCGAGGCCGCCAGCGTTTTCAAGCACGCCCGTATAGATGCGGATATAGTAGATATTTTTTCCGCTCATATTCACAGGTTCGCCCGCGGCATTGACCGCCCAAGCGAGATCGATGCCATCACCGTAAGACGTAGAGGACGTTGCAGTATACGGATTTTCACCCATTACGCCGTAATTGCTTCCATTTGGATGCACGTCACAGTAGCCGAACTGGTAATACACGTTATCGTCAAGTCTGACGAGATCATCGAATTTCAGCGAATCGCTGTCGAAATCAAGTACATATTCCGGGAACAGGCTATGGTTAGAAGTAGCGCCGTAATTTTCGCCGGTCGGCTTAGGAGCATAGGCCGGCCACCAGCCCGCGGCGCTAGTCCTGAAATCTGTCCAGTTAGTGCCATCGTCTAAGGAATACTGTACAGTCGTACCGCTCATTCGCCACATGATATCGTCAATTACTTCGGAGGTATCGCTGTAATACTCGCTTCCTGCGATTGTATACCACGTTCCTGGCTGATATCCGCCTTGCCCATCCGATACGCGTTCCGCCACCTGAACAATACCGGGCTCACACCAACCGGTAAATGCATTACCGTAGACGATAAGGTCGATGCCGTAGTCGTTATTCAGATTGTCCGTAATCGGTTCGGAATATTCATAAACAATATATCCGCCCAGGCTACCGAGCGATACCAGTCCGCCGCTACCAAGCGTCTTTACGTAAGCGGGCGGCGTGGGATTGAGCGAATTGGAATTATCGGATGAAATACTGCCATAGCTAAGGCCGGTAGCGTACTGGCTCGGCGCGACAAGATAGCCAATCACTTTATTCGGCAACCCGCTGGACGACGGTTTGTAGACGGTGAGATAATATGTTTCGTTCCCTGTACCGCAACTCACATTGATCGTGATCGTGTACGTGCCGGACGTCATACCGGAGGGACTTACGGTGTCGGCACCGTTATCGTAGCTGATCGACCCACCGCTGCCGCTGATGCTCGCTGTAAATGTCGCATCCGTATTAATGAATCCTAGCTGATACGTTTCGCTGGAATTCGTACCATTATCGTATACATAAGAATGTACATCGGATGAAAAGGCAGGCGTGTAATAACAGCCGTCTGTCACGCCGAGGCGGTTTAGGCGCGCATCGTTAACTCCGATTAGATCAGCACCCAACCGGTTGAGCCGGTTCGTGGCCGCCAGCACTTCACTGATCGAGGTAGAATTATTATATTTATCGACGGCATCATCATAAGCTGCGTCGAAAGCGTTCCAACTGGCTGTGGTATAGCTGGCTGAGGCCGCTTCTTCATCCGCATAAGCATCAATGACGGCGGCTAATACGGTTTTAACGTCGCCAAGAGTCGTCGTCACAGTCGCATCGATCGGATAGTAGGCCGGAATAAGCTGTGTCGTAGCCGAGTATGTCTGCCCAGCAGCTGTTTTGACGCCTGTAACGGATGAACTCGTCACGTCAATGGTATAAACGCCTCCGCCGACGTCTGCAACGGTGCTGGACACACCGGTCGTACTGATACTGCCGCTCGCGCCGGTTTTCGGCGTTACGTATTTATCCGCCATGTTCAGGCTGTATTCCATCAGCTTGAGGTACAACATTTCTCCGTCTGTACCGTCAGCCAATATCTTCTGTCCGGATATTTTCGCGCCGGTCTCATCGAAATACAGATATTTCGTATTTGTATAGTCCGTCACATAGAAAATCGATACGACGTCGCCGTCTTGCAGAGTGGCATGCGCTGCATCATAGCCGTTTCCGTTGGCATCCGCAGGAATTACATCATTGACGACGAACATCCAGCCACTACTGGCAAGGCTGTATGTACCTGTATCGAGATTGGCGAATTTTGAAACATAAACTTTGCCTCCTGTACTGACGTTAGTTGTACAATTGCTGCTTGTGTAGCCCAAATCGCGGGCGACCAGGTACCATACGTCAAATACGCAGGCCGCATTGGTCGTCAAGTCCTCATCCAGCCCCATATAGTTGTTGGTCGAAACACTATAGTTGCCGGAACTTACATTGTATGTATTAACATCATTCGAATTAACCTGCAGTATGCTCGTCGTATAATCTGCGCCCGACTGCGTCACGTTGTACACAATGACCTTAACGCCTGTAGCCGTGTTTGCAAAAACGCTTTCTATCGGCAGAAATGAAAACAGCATTGCCAAAACGACCAGGGAAATTAACATTTTTGACCAGTGTTTTTTTAACATCTTCATTTTTATTCTCCTTTGTACCCATTCAGGTACATCTCCAAAATGGAATGTTACGAGAAAAAATGATAGCCGACCGGATATATATTGAAATATCAAAAGGACAACTCCTGGAAGAGCGACTTAATAGCTATCCCCATCAACCTCAAAACGAGATGAGCGGGTATCGGTTAGAAAAAATGCTGTTCTTGCAGCCATATCAGTGCCGCGGTTTTCCTGAAACTGTTCGTTTTAGGCGCAATATAGCCTGAATACGCTTACTTTTACGAAACTTTCAGTCAAGCTACGAAATGGTAAGTGCCCCTGTAAAAAATCCACCTGGATACCGGGGGCTATGAAATTATCATAGGTGTCAATCACGATTAGCCCATGCTAATCTGACCGATTTGAGGGAGCAAATTAAACTTCATTTAACCCGCGAGGTAATTGCTAATTGGGCAATCAGCAGCTACTCTTCGTTATAAAGGCAGTTGTAGAGGAAGCTAAAGGAACCTGCAATGAACATCCGGAGTTAAAAAGCCTGCAACTCATAAAGCTATAATTCAATGCTCGAAAAAGAACTTAAGAGCTTACCTTCACCAATAATAACCGGAAAAGGAAAACTCACCAGAAGAGGACAAAAGCTTTATTATTATTCGTCTCATGCAGCTTAAAAAGAATGGGTGGCTTTATGTCTGACTTCAAGGAGCCTTTTGATAATAATTTAACTGAAAGAAACCCGGCTATTTTCTGTGGTACAAAAGCTAGACACAATATCTTTATCAAAAAGTCTCTCTCAGAACATTCATTCCTTGTAACAGGAATGGTAAGAATACATTTTTCAATTATTAACGTACTGATGTCTTTTCCATTGACGGTATAACTAAACAGTTATGAAGCTTTTACTATCAGCCCGAACCGGGGTCAGAGGAAGGAATAAATCCAATATTTGCCGATAACTATTTTTAATGACTGTTATCAGATACCGTTCCTGAAAAACACCTGCATTCGCTGTATCAGGGGATAAACGAGGCCAGGCGTCATCAATACGCATATATAGATAAATCATCATGGTGACAAGTAGAATCCACAGTAGCCTGCCTCTTGGGGCTATCTTTTCAATTTTTTATAACTCCTTATTGCGTCTGATAGTTTCTTATTCCGGCCCGAACCAGGAAGTCTACCTACTTATATTTCAATCGTTCTTTTTTCAGTACTGGCACCGACCGGATATTTCGTTAATTACACCAACGATAAGCATAGAATTTCATTTAACATAGGAGTACCCGTAGACAATTTATATCGAACTCTGCAATCTGTTGAGCGGGCTCTTACTTGATCCACCGCATTATATGATGGTATTAATATTGTTTTTAATCAGTTATAGTTTAAGTATATTCTGTATAATAAGAGTTGTCAACAAGCTATTATAAAACTAGATAAAAACCTATTTAGCTTTATAAGGCTGATAATTATTGATATTATGGTAAGTTAGCAAGACAATCATGCATCATTTATATTATGGTTAATATTGCTTATAAACAATTTTATTTTATATTTCAACAATCTATAATATGCTGAGAATTTACACTCTGACAGACTCGTTCACAGTTACTAAATTATGGGGAATTGAAGTTGAAACAAGGTTAGATATTTGCCTTCAAGCGGAGATTACCTAAATTGGAGCAAGGAAGATTTACGGCCTGGTTGGGATTATTCAATCTCCGGAAAAAACGAAATGACTGATAGGTATTTCCAGTCTACAAGAGTGTGTAACCAGATGTTCTTCCCCGGTTATATAATCATTTTGGGATAGGTTTAATCAAAGTAAATTACACAAAGGCTGTCCCTCTGTAGACGGTCTTCATCACTAAGTTTTGATTTCCTTGAAATATTGCAGCCTTTATCTGATTCAGTGCAAATTCCGCTGTCTTAGACGTCCTCTGCTCAACCTTAAACTAAATTACGCTAATAGATTTTTACGGGCTTTAACCGTTATCAATACAAGTTTTTTATCTTAAAATGAACTACTTTTTAATTCCGGCGTTTCAATAGTATAATGTAAAATGCTATGAAGATAGCTGACAGCCATCAGCCGTCAGCTATCGGTTTTTCTAGAAAAGGCGAGTAAACAGTATCAAGATAGGGGGGAGTACTGTAAACTGTCTACTTATGTTATTTTTGAGTATATAAATTGAGCATCACTGAAGAAATCAAACAAAAAGCGGATATAGTCGAAGTCATCGGCTCTTATGTTCAACTGACCAAGAGCGGCAAGACTTTGCGGGCTCCCTGTCCTTTCCACAGCGAAAAGAAGCCTTCATTTTTTGTTTATCCCGAACAGCAGACCTGGCATTGCTTCGGCGCCTGCAACACCGGGGGGGATGTCTTTTCTTTTATAATGAAGAAAGAAGGTCTGGACTTCGGGGATGCCCTGCGTTTCCTAGCAGATAAATACGGCATCGTCATTCCTTCACGCACCCGCAATGAAGCGGAAGACCAGGCAATAGAGAAGACCCTGCAGGTCAATCTGGCCGCAGCGCAGTACTTTCACAATTTATTGCTGAGAAATCCGGCCGCGGAACAAGCCCGTCTCTACCTGGCTGAACGGGGCGTGAGCGAACAATCCATTGCCGCTTTTCAGTTAGGCTACAGCCTGCCGTCCTGGGAAGACTTGAAAGTCTACCTGCAGGAAAAAAGCTTCAGTGAAGCGGATATCCTGGAAGCCGGCTTGATAATCCACTCCGAGGAGAAAAATCACTCCCACGACCGCTTCAGAGACCATCTGATGTTCCCGATTATGGATGAGCGGGGTAGAGTAACCGGCTTCGGCGCCCGGGTGCTGCAGAAAGACTATCAGGGAGCCAAGTACATCAACTCCCCGCAGACCAGAGTATTTGATAAGAGCGGCACGCTCTACGGGCTGCATCTGGCTAAAAGCGCCATTCGTCAGGCCGACCTGGCGGTGATGGTGGAAGGTTACATGGATGTGATCATGGCCCATCAATACGGCTATACCAATGTGGTAGCTCCGATGGGGGTAGCCATCACCGACAAGCAAATCAATCAGATTAAAAAACTGACTCACCGTATCGCCCTGGCCCTGGACCCCGACTCCGCCGGCGAAGAGGCCGCCATGCGCTGCATAGCTTATGAAAACAGCCTCGATGCAGAGGTCAAGGTAATCACTCTGCCGTCCGGGCAGGACCCGGATGAGGTCATCAAAGCCGACTCCCAGATCTGGGAAAATGCAGTTGCAAAGGCCGCCCCGGTAGTGGAATTCTCTATTCGTAATGTGGCCGCCAAAATGAATATGAAACTGGGCGATAACAAGGCAGCACTGGTCAAACGTTTTCTGCCCATACTGTCCGCACAAAAGAACAGCGCTCATCTGGGCAATAATTTGCATATTCTGGCCGAGCTGGCCGGCAGCAGTTATAACGAACTTAAGGCCGCTCTGTCAACTTATAAACCTGAATCTAAAACCAAATTTAACTCGACTCAATTGATGAACCGGGCGACCCGCTCCATCAGCTCAAATCCGGTCGAAGAATATGTACTGGCGATTTTGCTGCAGCACCCGGAGCTTTCCGGCAGGACCGGCAGTCTGCTGAAGGAGTACTTTGAGAACAGCGAAAACCGGGCTATCTACGAAATCTGGAAGCAGTCTCAAGGCGCGATTGATATCTCGACTATGGTCGATGAAGCTATCCAGGACCATTTTAAGAAAGTCCTGAACCGCCCTCTGCCGGGAGATGAAGTGGAAGACCGTTACGCTGAATGTCTGCTGAGGTTGCGGGAGAGACATCTGCGCAATCTAAAGAAACAGCAGGAGGAAGCCCTTTCCCTGGAAGCCGAAAGCGGCGACCGGGCGGCGGTGCTGGCCAAGTTACAGGAACTGGGCACTGCTATCGATGAGGAACTAAGGGAAATTTTTAACCAGAAGGCCAAAACCCGTGAAAAGGAGTCTAATGAAAAAAGCTAGCAAAAGCAACGGTAAGAGCAAGAGCGATAACAAGAAAAAACTGGAATGGCAAGACTCGGAAGAAGAAACCGAGGCCGCGGCTGAAGAGGAAGCGGTCGAGGAAGAAGCCGAACCGGTTGAAGAAGAAGTGGAAGCAGAGCCTGAACCAGAAATAGAAGCTCCCGACATTATCGAGGAAGAGGAGGAAGAGGAGGAAGAAAAAGAGGTCGGTATAGAGGAACTTAATGAGCCTTTGCCCTCCTGGGGCGAGCCTAACGCTATAGACCTGGAAAAACCGGAATCCAATGTAGATATGGAGCCGGAAATTCCGCTGGAACGCCTGGAAGAACAGGAAGTCATCGATGATTCGGTGCGGATGTACCTGCATGAAATAGGACGGGTACCCCTGCTGACCGCGGAGGATGAAAAGAATCTGGCCAAGCAGATGGAAGAAGGACGCCGTGTAGCCGATATTAAAAACGAATGGCTGAAGAAGAACGGACGCCTGCCGAGCTCGACCGAGATCATCCTGCAGGTACTGGATGAACTTTCACAATACGGTGAAGTCATTCATGTCATTCAGAAAGAGCTGGGACTGAAGACCGTCAACAGCTTTATCAAGACCATCAATAACAAGGAATACCGAGATACTATCGATGCCGAAATCGCGCCGGAACTGATTCAGAACGTAGCAATCAAGCTGAACCGTAATCCGATAGAGACCGAACAAATCATCATCAATATCTCGGTCAGCATTAACCTGCTGCCCGAAAAAATCCTGGCAGCCATCAACAGCAACCTGACTTTCAGTCAGATGGTCGAACACGTCAAAGAAAAGAATTTCATCAGCTCTATCAACAAACACAGAGAGGAACTGGACGCTTATTTCGATAACGTAGAGCAGCTTTCCGAAAAAGCCAAGAAACACCTTATCGAGGCTAACCTGCGCCTGGTGGTCAGCGTCGCCAAGAAGCATATCGGACGCGGCATGTCGCTGCTGGACCTTATCCAGGAAGGCAATATCGGCCTGACCAGGGCGGTCGAAAAATTCGACCATCACAAAGGCTATAAATTCAGCACCTATGCTACCTGGTGGATACGCCAGGCTATCACCCGGGCTATCGCCGACCAGGCCCGTACCATCCGTATACCGGTACATATGGTGGAGACCATTAACAAACTGCTGAGGGTCAGCCGCCGTCTGGCCCAAGAACAGGGCAAACAACCCAGTTCCAAGGAAATCGGGCAGGAAATGGAAATGGCCCCCGAAAAAGTGGAGGAAATCATCAAGGTCTCCCAGCTGCCTATCTCGCTGGAATCACCTATCGGCGATGAAGAAGACAGCCATCTGGGCGATTTCATCGAAGACCGCAATACCCTGCCGCCGGCCGACGTAGCCTCCCGTCAGTTGTTAAAAGAGCAAATCGAAGAAGTGCTGAATACTCTGACACCCAGGGAGCAACGCGTACTGCAATTACGCTTCGGGCTGGAAGACGGCCGCAGCCGGACACTGGAAGAGGTGGGCAAGGAATTCAACGTGACCCGCGAGCGTATCCGCCAGATAGAGGCCAAGGCGCTCAGGAAGTTAAGACATCCCAGCCGCAGCCGCAAGTTGAAGGATTACCTGGAGTAAAGGTGAGTTATAAGTTTTAAGTGTATCAAAGTAAACAACAGGGGCGCAAATGCGCCCCTGTTGTTTAACCTCCTCTAAATTTATCCGACTATTTTTTTACGCAGGCCGGCAGCCAGTTTGTCGACCTTTTTACGGTGGGCCTCACCGCCCGGACCGGGCCCCTTGTAAGCGTTAAATTTGTTTTCACCCATCTCGCGCAGGTTGTCCAGCAGGGTATCTATCTGAGGCCAGGGGACCGAGATAACAAACAGGCCGGGCGGGTAGACAGCGAGTTGCTGCATCCCCAGGCCGAGACCGGTGATAAAGAAGTTCATCTTGCCGGTCTGGATGGGATAGTTCAGCATCCAGGCGCACATGCAGACCGGCATAAAGCGGGCGGTGATAGGCTCTCCGGTAGAGTAGTTTATCGCCCGCAGCAGAGTCTGGGCCTGCAGCGTGTCTGCCACGATCACCAGCACATCGGGATCGAAAGGCAGTTTATCCATCGCAGAGAAACCGACGGAGTGCACCGAACCTTTTTTCATATAAGGCAGATAGTCATACATCCGGCGACAGGCCCGGGCTTCCCTGAAAAGACGGTCGGAAGCACCGAAAAGGCCGCTGACCAGAATCGGTTCAGGGTCTTCGAATCCCAGCAACATCTTTTCAAAACAGACAAAATCAGGGCCGCTAACATAAAAAGGCTTGCTGTTGGTAGAGGCTTCCTTAACCATTTCGCACATACTGAGCGGCTTGCCGAGCTTTTTGATTCCGCCGGGCCGGGCCGGAAAGAATTTTACTCCCACCGGCTGGTACTTAAAATCAAATTCCTTCAGGACAGCATAATCGCGGTTCGATACCATCTCAACCTCCTATTGCATATTCCCGATATGCGGATTAAGCACAAAATTGCTGGGAGCCCCCAGCTTTTCGCCCAGAGCGGTACTGCGTTTTTTAACTTCTTCCACAAAGGCATCACGCCCCATATCAAACCAATCGGGATGCCAGTTCATCTCGCTCAAATTGGCAAAAAGCGGCAGGATCTTATCATTGGGCACAGCAATGATTATCAGACCTTCGGGCAGTACGCGGCGGGCTTTCATACTGAAACCCAGACCTGAGACGGTGTAGTTGATTTCACCGTTGAGATAAGGATAGGCATACAGCCAGGCGCAGGCCAGACAGGTAGTATTTTTAGTGTTCCACATCTGGCCGGTATCATAGGTACTGGCGCGCAGAATTACCTCGGCCTGGGCGACTTTGGCGGTGATAATCAGCACGTCAGGGTCGAAATTCATCCGGTCGTAAGCGGCGAAGGAGATATAGCGGACGGTATCGGCGGAAAACATGGGCATATACTCATAGATGCGCGCATTTGCCTGTGAGTTTTTAAACATGGAGAACAGCGCCCCCAGCGAGCCGCTGTGCATCAGGGGAGGGAATTGCGACATGCCCATTATCTGGTCGCCGCAGGCCATATTTTCAATCCCGGCATAGAAAGGTTCGGAGTCCTGGGCCTCTTTGAACATTTCACACAGCGCTATGGCCTTGTCCAACTGCCGCAGGCCCTCCGGTTTTCCCAGGGAGAAGCGGACTCCTACCGGTTTATGTTCGAATCCAAA
>DAOUFH010000280.1:0-2533 GCA_034429955.1 Dehalococcoidales bacterium | reverse complement strand
CACCCCTGCAGAATAGGCTAGCCTCCCTGGCCGTAGGGCAGTTCGGCTTCGTCCGCCACAATCTCGATCTTAAAGCTCTCGCCGACATTCCAGTAGGCGCGGATGGCATGCAGGAACTCGTTGACACTGATATCGATCTCTTCCCGGCTGCCGCCGCGCCCGCGCAGCCAGAAATAAGCCCAGTTAATCAAATCATCGGGGTCGCTCAGGCGGCGCTCCAGGGACTCCAGTTTGGAACGTGAGACATCGCCGTTGTTCTTGCGCTCCTGGAAGGCATATTCAAAAATCAGGAACTGCTTCATAATGGAGACCGGCTCCTGCAGGGTGGGCAGGTCCTCTATATAGGCCATAGGGCTGGCACAGCGGGCGATCTTGTCCCGCAGAGCTTTGTAAAGAGCGGCCGGCAAGGCTTCTTTGAGGTCTTCCGGCTCGATATGGATATCCCCCTTTTTCCCAATCTCCCCGTTGATATCCTCCGCTCCAACTTCATTGCCGGGCCGGGCAGAGCGGCTGAGGGGCGACGGAAAATCCCAGGGTGCGAAGAGCAGGCTCCAGTAGAAATGGTGGCCCTTCTCATAATGCAGAATACCTTTGCCTTTCGCCAGTATCAGATCCTTCTCATCGCCTTTCCTGGCCCAGGCCGGCGCCTGGCTGCGTGAGGTCAGGGTCAGTTCCAGTTTGACCAGCTTCTTTTCATTTTCACACTGGATTTTCTCCAGCACCGCATTCCAGTCCGTGGACGGCACGGCAGCAGAGGTACCTTCAGGTTCAAAATGGAAAGGAAAGCCCTGGAAAAGCTGGGAGGGTATGCCGATCAGCTGCAAAGTGGCATGCACATGGGTATTTTTGGTCAGAAAAACCAGCTGCATAGCCGGAAAAATCTCTCGGATTTGTCTGACCAGGAAGATCATCCTGGTCAACATGCGGCCCAGCGAGCGTACCAGCAATTCCACTTTAGACAGTTCGCTTTCCATTACCGCCTTGTCCGGCAGGGCCGAACAGATGAAATAGCCGTTGCCTGCGATGTAGATACCGTCAATGATGCTGCCCCGCCGGCAGATTTCATTAAAATTTTCAGAGGCCCGGCAGGCGACCTGCCGTGAATCGGGCTGGTTTTTGAGGTGCTCCAGTTCTATCTCCAGCGAGCACGGCAGAATAAAGAGCGTTCTGTCGCTATCGGACTTCCAGTTATCCAGGTCCGGCTCGTCCATCAAAATACCGCTGTCAACCATGACGATATAATCGATTTTACCCAGGTTGACCAGCGTCTCAATGCGCGAGATATCGAAGATGTTAGCCATAGTTATATTATAGTAGGAGAGAGGGAGAGTTAATAGCTGCCAGTTTCGATACGGATGGGTTAACTAACATCGAAGGTACAATAGAGAAGCTCTTGTCCGTGCTTTAAGCCTGGCGGTTAAAATCCCCCGTCATTTCCCCCTTTAGCAAAGGGGGAGAGGCTACGATCCTCTCCCTTTAGAAAAGGGAGAGTTAGAGAGGGATTTTGATAAGGGTAGAATATAAAATTCAAAATACAGAAATAATAAATTCAAAAATCAACGTCAGCGCGCACGCCCTGGCCGCCTGAAGCGATCGCATAGAATAGCAATTATTGAACCCTGTTACCCCGGATCCTTCAGCCTCCCTTGTATGAGCCTTCAGGATGACCAAGCACAAGCCACACTGATACTTGTCATTCTGGAGCGTAGCGAAGAATCCGGCGGGGTGGGGGTCTAAATAATACCAATGCCACCAATAAGTACCAATAAGCTTTCAGCCGGCATTATTGCGAGCCTCAATTAAGCCTGGCGGTTAAAATCCCCCTTTAATTCCCCCTTTATCAAAGGGGGAGGGGTTCCACCGAATCCTCTCTGAGGTCGGTTCTAAAATCTCTAATCTAATAGTCTAGAAGCTAACTGTCTAACAGCTATCAGTCTAAATATCTATGAAATCTAATTGTCTATCAATCTAAAAGCTAACAGCTATACATCTATCCTGTAATTGGTTAAAATAACTTGGGGAATAAAGCCAAGGAGTTCACCATGCCTGCGATTGCTGTAGTAGGAGCCCAGTGGGGCGATGAAGGAAAGGGGAAGATCATCGATATGCTGGCCCAGAAGGCCAGCCTGATAGTGCGCTATTCCGGCGGCGATAACGCCGGCCATACCGTCATTAACGATATGGGGGAATTTAAACTGCACCTGATCCCTTCCGGCATCTTCTATCCCCACACCACCTGTCTGATCACCAACGGTGTGGTAATCAACCCTGCTGTATTGCTGGCCGAAATGGAGGAACTGAGCGGGCGCGGAGTAGACATCAGCCGCCTGTACATCAGCGACCGGGCCAACCTGATAATGCCCTACCATGTCCTGCTGGACGGACTGGAGGAACAGGCCCTGGGTGACAGCGCGGTAGGCACCACCCTGAAAGGTGTGGGGCCGGCCTTCACCGATAAAACCGCCAGGCTGGGCATCCGGGCAGGAGACCTGCTGGACAGCCAGCTGTTCCGCAGCCGGCTGGAACTGGTACT
>DAOUFH010000279.1:0-11132 GCA_034429955.1 Dehalococcoidales bacterium | reverse complement strand
ATTCAACCGCCGTTTTGATTATTGTAGCAGGGTGGAAAAACTAACGCTTGGTATATTGAGGCGCCTTTCTGGCTCTTTTCAAACCGGGTTTCTTTCTTTCCTTGCCGCGTGAATCACGGGTGAGCAAGCCGAATTTGCGCAGGCTCTCTTTAGAGTTCTCATCAATCTCAACCAGAGCCCGGGAAATACCGTGTGAAACCGCTCCGCTCTGCGAGGCTACTCCACCGCCCTCCACTTTAGCCACCACGTTATATTTACCAACGCTCTCGGTAACCACCAGAGGTTGTATCACTCTGCGTCTTAACTCTTCCTGAGCATAGAGCTCTTCATAAGGTATCCCGTTGATGATAATCGCACCGTTGCCGGGCATCACTCTAACACGGGCTATCGCTGTTTTGCGTCTGCCGGTTCCGTAAAAATAAGCTTGTTTTTCCACTGAATTATATCCCCTTTTACTGGCGTAATACGCGTCTTAATTATTTATTTAACTCCGGCTGCCATTTCAGTCAGCCGGTTAATTCCTAGTGCTTACCGGCCTTTCTTTCCTTGCTCTCTTTAATTTGAATATTCTTGATTTCGGCCTTCTTGATACTGGTCTTGACAATTTCGGGCTCAACCACGGTATTCTTGCCGGGCACGGGTCCGATATAGACCTTCAGTCTTTTCATAATTTTATCATGTAGATGGTTATGCGGAAGCATACCGTCGACAGCATAAGTGATAACTCTATCGGGATGCTGTTCCATCAATCTCTCATAAGAGACATTTTTAAAGCCGCCCGGATAATTGGAATGCCAGTAATACAGCTTCTGCTGGGCTTTTTTGCCGGTTACCTGGATTTTTTCGGCATTGATTACCGTAACACAATCACCGATATCCGCATTGCGGGCGAATAAAGGTTTATTTTTACCCATCAATATTTTGGCGATTTCGGTAGCTACACGGCCCAGGATTTGATCTTTGGCATCCACTATCTGGGTTTCTCTTTTGTAATCACCTTGCTTAACTGTGTAGGTCTTCATGATATTCTCCTAAAGGTCGGGGATAGACTACTTTCATCAAATATAATCCCTGCGCAGGAGCGGTCGGTCCTGCCAACCCCGGTTTTTTAGCCTCCATTATTCTTTTAAAATCGTCAACACTCATTTTCTCCTGTCCGACTTTTAGCAAAGCTCCGACAGTATTGCGCACCTGGTGCGGCAGAAAGGAGTTGCCTTCCACTACGAAGGTCAAACTTTCTGATTCTCTCTTCACCATTGCCGAGAAAATGGTTTTTAAAGTACTTTTAATAACCGACTGTGCTGCGTCTGTTACGAATGAGGCCATATCATGTCGCCCCACCAATAACGCACAGGCTGCATTCATACGGCCGCTATCCAATTCACCGCTTACATAATAGCTATATCTCATCTCCAGCGGAGAGCGGGTCGCTCCGTTAT
This sequence comes from Dehalococcoidales bacterium, assembly GCA_034429955.1. Classification (GTDB taxonomy): domain Bacteria; phylum Chloroflexota; class Dehalococcoidia; order Dehalococcoidales; family UBA3254; genus DATIKD01. Next base: position 9,693 of record DAOUFH010000279.1, on the reverse strand, counting down.
AGATCCGGTAATGATAAATCCGGCTGCTCGCCTCTTTCTGGACATTGAAACTATCGCTGACGCTGTAAGCTGCTTTTACCGCTATATCCACCGGTAAAAAATGGTTCAGGCCGCTGATATAATTTTCTGTTTTTAATCCGGATTCAGACCTGAAACAGACCGTCTGCCCCCTGGCATGTACTCCGCTGTCCGTCCGGCTGGACCCCACAATCCGCAGGGTTTCTCCGGTTAGCTTTTTAATTGCTTTTTCTATTTCAGACTGGATGGTAGCGCCGTTATCCTGATATTGAAAACCGCAATAAGCGGTACCGTCGTACTCTACCACCAGAACTATTTTTGCCAGATTACTGCCCAATTTGTCTGACCCCGCTCTTGGCGGAGCCGGCCGTTCTCCTTTACTTAACCAGTTCTATCTGAACGATGGAAGCTCCGTCACCTTGCCGCATACCGATTTTAGTGATACGGGTATAACCGCCCTTGCGTTCGGCGTAGCGCGGACCCAGTTCTTTAAACAGCTTTTCGGTAACCTTCTTATCCAGGATAAAAGACATAGCCTGACGGCGGGAATTCAAATCACCGGCCTTCGCCAGGGTTATCATCTTTTCAGCCATGCCCCGAACCGTTTTAGCCTTGGGCTCGGTGGTCTTGATTTTTTCATGGTCCAATATCTCTGTAACCAGATTCCGGAACAGCATCGTGCGTGCTCCGGTCGGTCTGTCAAATCTTCTGCTTACCATACCATGTCTCATTTTATTTCATCCTCAGTGAATTTGTTTCAAGATGCAGACTATTCTTCGCTTTCGTCTTCTTCATCCTGCATAGGCTGTAAATTCTCCAGACCGGAGTTGCCGGTAGCCAGAGTCAGGCCCATGGAGGCCAGACGCTCTTCGACTTCCTGACGTGATTTCTGTCCGAAATTACGCAGTGAAAGCAGTTCTCTTTCACCCTTGGTAACCAGCTCACCCACGGTGGTAATGCCGCCCCGGCGCAGGCTGTTCATAGTCCTGACCGAAAGATCGAGGTCTTCGACCGGCATATTGAATTTTTCATCGGGGATAACTGAAGCCACCACTTTCTTTTCCACTTTGGTTTCAGATGAAGTGGCCAGATTGACAAAAGGCGTAAACTGCTGAACCAGCAGGGAAGCCGCATGGCTGACCGCATCGATGGGAGAAATGGTCCCGTCGGTATAAACATCCAGCAACATGCGTTCGCGGCTGGTCTCGCGTCCGATATGCATAGGCTCGGTGGTAAAATTGACCTTGCGGATAGGTGTAAAGATGGCATCCACAGGTATCACTCCGATAGGCAGATTGGCATTAGTATCTGCCTGCAGATACCCTTCACCGATTTCCACCGTTAACTCAACGTTCAAAGCGGCATCCGGTGAATCCAGGGTTGCCAGATACTGGTCGGGATTCACGATCTCAAATTCATCCGAAAGCTTGATATCCGAGGCATGGACTTCACCCTCGCGGGCTACTTCCAGCATCAATTTACCCGACCGGCTGGTATTGGCTTTGAGCCTAATAGCTTTAATATTCAATAAAAATTCGATGGTATCCTCTTTCATGTTGGGAATGGTGGAAAACTCATGCTGGATACCTTCAATTTTTACAGAGGTTACAGCGGCGCCCGGCAAATAGCCCAGCAACATTCTTCTCAGGGCATTACCCAGAGTTGTGCCGACACCCTTATCCAAGGGCTCTACTGCAAACCTACTAAAGTTACCTGTACTCTCTACACATTCAATTTTCGGTATTGATAGTGGAGACAAGGTACTACCTCCATATTTACTTCGCGTGGCCTTTTATCTGGAGTACCACTCGACGATATTGGTCGTTTCGAACTTGGTTTCGACATTTTCGGAAGCAGGCAGGGCTACTACCTGTCCCACCAGGTTCTCTCTATCCAGATTCAGCCAGGCCGGGACAGTCTTGGATTTGATTCCTTCTAACAGAGTCTTGTAATACTCGGTCTTCTTACTGCCCTCTCTCCATTTGATGGTATCGCCTTTTTTGACTTTATAGGAAGCGATATTGACCTTTTTATCGTTTACCAGAAGATGGCCGTGCAGAACGATCTGGCGGGCTTGCGGACGGGAATCGGCAAAGCCCAGCTTATAGACCACATTATCCAGCCGTCTTTCCAGCAGGACTATCAAATTATCGCCGGTGATGCCGGCCTGTTTGGAAGCCTGATTAAAGAAACGTTTGAACTGTCTTTCATACAGTCCGTAGGTATATTTGGCTTTTTGCTTTTCTCTGAGCTGAACGCCTCTGTCGGACATACGGCGGCGGGTCGCAGCGTGCGGACCCGGCGCTTTAGGACGTCTGTCAATACCACACTTGGCGCCAAAACACCTATCACCCTTTAACATCAATTTATCGCCGCTACGGCGGCACAATCTACATACTGGTCCAACAATTCTAGCCATTTCTGCTCCCTACACTCTACGTCTTTTCGGAGGACGACAACCGTTATGCGGCACCGGTGTGATATCCCGAATACTGGTGATATACAGACCCGAAGCCTGCAGAGAGCGGATAGCCGCTTCTCTTCCGCTGCCCGGACCCTTTACATAGACCTCAATCTGCCGCAGACCATGTTCCATCGCCTTGCGGGCGGCTTCATGAGCGGCCAGCTGCGCCGCATAAGGAGTTCCTTTGCGGGAGCCTTTAAACCCTGAAGAACCGGCGCTGCCCCAGGATAATACGTTACCCTGCGGATCCGCCAGCGTTACAATGGTATTATTAAAGGTCGATTGTATAAACGCCTTGCCGTTGGATACCGACTTCTTCTCTTTTCTTCTACCTTTGGTTTTTGCCTGCTTGGGCATTCCATCCTCCTGACTAAACGGACATCAACTACTGTTTATATTTTATAGTGACTATTTCTTGGTGGCTCCACGCTTCTGGCCGCGACCGGCTACGGTCTTTCTGCTGCCGCGGCGGGTTCTGGCGTTGGTGCGGGTCCTCTGACCTCTGACCGGCAGACTTCTGCGATGCCGGCTGCCGCGATAGCTGCCGATTTCTATCAAACGGCGGACATTGAGGTTAAGCTCTTTCCTCAAATCACCTTCGACCGGGACTTCCCGGTCGATAATCTCACGAATCCGGTTGATTTCCTCTTCGGTCAAAGCATCGGCTTTGGTTTCATGTTTGATATTAGCTTTATCCAGAATCTGCTTGCTGTTGGTCGGTCCTACACCGTACAGGTACTGCAGCGAGACCCAGATTTGTTTATTACGCGGAATATCCACACCTGAAATACGGGGCATTAGTTCTCCTCCTTGACCCTCACGATACTAACCTTGCTTCTGCTTATGTTTGGGATTAGTACAAATTACTCTTATGACGCCGTGTCTTTTGATAATACGGCATTTTTCACATCTTGTTTTAACTGAAGCTCTTACTTTCATCTCTGTTTGTCTCTACTTTAATCTATATTCACCGGCCTCGGTTGGCAGCCGGTTTGACGACAGCTTTTTAGACGCAACATATCATTGTAACATATATTGTTACAGGTAATCCAGTCCGAATATCAATTTTTCTATTCCAGACGGTACGTGATCCGCCCCCGGGCCAAATCATAGGGAGAAAGCTCGACCAGCACCTTATCACCGGGTAAAATGCGGATGTAATGCATTCTCATGCGGCCGGAGATATGCGTCAAGACACGATGATTGTTAGCTAATTCCACCCAGAACATCGCGTTAGGCAATGCTTCAACTACCGTGCCTTCTACTTCTATTGCCTCTTTCTTGGCCATATACTCCTGAACTTCAAATGGTTTTATTTTATACTAAGGTCGTTATTTCCGGTTCATTATCCGTAATAATGATCGTATTTTCATAATGCGCCGATAGACTGCCGTCCGCCGTCGATACCGTCCAGCGGTTGCGGCCTACCACTGTTCTCCAATCTCCGGTAGTCAGCATCGGCTCTATGGCCAGGGCCATGCCCTTCTTTAAAACAGGCCCGTTGCCCGGCAAACCGTAATTGGGTACCAGCGGATCTTCATGCATCTGCCGGCCGATTCCGTGGCCGGTATATTCGCGCACCACTGCGAAACCCCGGGCCTCGGCATACTGCTGCACCGCCGCGGATATATCGCTCAAATGGTTTCCACTAACAGCCATTTTTATACCGGCCGTGAAGGACTCCTCGGTCACCTTAATCAGTTCCTGCGCCTGCAGAGTGATGCCGCCCACACCTACCGTCCGGGCCGCATCGCCCTGATAGCCTTCATAAATCGCGCCCAGGTCCAGGGAGACGATTTCTCCCTCCTTGATAACGCGCTCACCCGGTATCCCGTGCACGATCTCTTCGTTTATTGAGATGCACACTGAAGCCGGAAAACCGCGGTAACCTTTAAAGGAGGGAATACCTCCCAGTCTCCGGATTTCCTTCTCGGCTATCTGGTCAACTTCTTTAGTTTTTAAACCGGGCTCGATCGCCCTTACTGCTACATCCAGCGCCAGAGCCGTAATTCTGCCGGCTTTGCGCATCAAATCGATTTCGCGCTCGGATTTAATATTGATACCCATAACTTATCCGGCTTTCAAGGAGTCGCTGATTCTCCGGCTGATTTCCTGCATACTACCTTCACCTTGAATCTCCAGCAGTTTTCCGGCGGCGGTATAATATTCAATCAGCGGAGCTGTTTCGGCGAAGAACACCTTCAGTCTGTTTTTAATGGTCTCGGTATTATCATCGGCTCTCTGGTATAACTCTCCGCCGCACTTATCGCATTTTCCGGCCACTTTGGGCGGTGAATTGACTTCATGATAAGGAGCCTGACAGTTGCGGCAAATCCAGCGTCCCGTCAGCCTTTTCAAAAGCTCATCTTCAGAAACCTTGATATAAACCGCTTTGTCGATAGACCGGCCCTGGGCTTTTAAAGCCTCATCCAGAGCTTTGGCCTGTTCGACATTGCGCGGAAAGCCATCCAGTATAATGCCGGCCTGACAGTCCGGCGATTTGATCCTCTCCAGGACCATTTTAATGGTAATTTCGTTGGGCACCAACTGGCCCTTTTCCATATAGGCCTTGGCCTGCAAGCCCAGTTCGGTACCTTTGGCTAAAGCCTGTCTGAATAAGTCTCCGGAGGCGATATGGGCCAGCTTTAAATTTCTGGTCAGATATTCGGCTTGCGTACCTTTTCCCGCGCCGGGGGCCCCCAGTAATATCAAATACATGCTTTCAACCCCTATTTTATAAATCCTTCGTAACGTCGCATCACCAGCTGCGCTTCAAGCTGTTTCATGGTATCCAGGACAACGCCTACCACGATAATCAGACCCATACTGGAGAATTGCAGATCGATGCCCGTAATCACTTTGGCTATAAAGGGTACCACGGCTACTATACCCAGATACAAAGCACCGGCCCAGGTGATATGGTTGACTACACTGTCCAGGTATTTTTTGGTCTGGGAGCCCGGACGTATGCCGGGAATAAAACCGCCCTGTTTCTGCAAGGTGCCTGCCAGGTCTTGCTGCTGGAAGATGACATAGGTATAGAAAAAAGCAAAACCGATTGTCAGCAGGAAATACAGTGCCCAATAGAATATACCTACCGGCAGACTGGCATTGGGCGTAAACCAGTTATAAATGGTATTGGCGAAGTTGGGGTCGGTGCCGGTAGGATTCATAAAATAAGTCGCTACGATACCCGGGAACATCACCAGAGACATGGCAAAAATCAAGGGGATCATGCCCGCAGTGTTGACTCTCAAGGGGATATGCGTGGCACCGGACTGTTTGTACATACGGCCGCCGCGAAAGACACTCTTGGCATATTGCACCGGTATTCTGCGATGGGCTTCAGTAAAGTAGACAATCGCGATAACGGTCAGTAACAATATCAGGACAAACCCGATAACACCCGCCAGATTGGACTCAGCCAGCAGACCGCCCTGACCGACAGTTTGAGGATAGCCGGCCACAATACCGCCGAAGATTATGATCGAGATGCCATTGCCTATGCCGTGCTCGGTAATCAGTTCACCCAGCCAGATAAGGAACATGGTGCCGGCGATCATCGAAACGATCATGGTAGCCATCACCAGAGCAGTGGTGTTGGCGTCTACCACTCCCTGGCTTTTCAGGAAGGTGATCTGACCGTAAGCTTCCAGTGCACCCAGTGGAATGGTCAGCCAGTGCGATATCATATTGATTTTATTACGCCCGGACTCTCCCTCCATCGATAAAGCCTGTAACTGAGGGATGACCGGGACCAGAATGGTCATAATGATGGTGGCTGTAATATAAGGGTAAACACCCATGGCAGCCACACTGAAATTTCTCAGAGCGCCCCCGCTGAAAAGATCCAGCATACCCAACAAGGGTACATTTTGAAATAAATTTGCCAGAGCATCCGCATTTACTCCCGGCAGCGGCACATGCGCTACCAGGCGGAATATGATTAACATTCCCAGGGTAAACAAAATGCGTTTTCTCAGATCGGGCAGGCTGAAGGCATCCTTCATAGCCTGAAATAGTTTAGGCATACTCTGAGTTCTGCTGCTCAAATCTGTTCCACCTTACCGCCGGCAGCTTCGATTTTGGCTTTGGCGGTTTCTGAGTATTTGTTAACTTTTACGGTTAATGCCACATTGATTTCGCCATCAGCCAGTAATTTGACTGGTCTGTTCATTGAATCTACGATTCCGGTCCTGTACAGGACATCCAGATCGACCTCGGTACCGGCTTCAAAAACAGCCAGTGAGCCGACATTGACCGGGCTGTATTCCACTCTCCAGCGATTGTAGAAACCGCGCTTGCGGGGCAGTCTCTTGATAATAGGCAACTGACCGCCTTCAAAACCGCGCTGAATCTGTACGCCTGAACGGGATTTCTGGCCTTTGATGCCGCGGCCGGAGAAAGTACCGTGTCCACTGCCGTTGCCTCTGCCTACACGCTTTCTGCTTTTGGTGGACCCCAGAGCGGGAAATAATTCATTCTGTCGCATTTTATGCTTCCTCAACTGTTACTAGATGTTTGACCTTCATAACCTGACCTCTGACCGTGGGAAGATCTTCTCTTACCACGCTCTGATTCAGGCGTTTCAATCCCAGAGCCTGCAGCGTATCACGCTGGTCGGGACCGTATCCGTTGGAACTCTTGGTTAAAGTAATTTTAATTTTGGCCACCGCTGGGTGCCTCCTCAACCTTGATTGACGACTTCCTCTTGGCTATTTCAGCCTGGGGATCTTTTAAGCTTTTCAAAGCTAAAATGGTACATCTGGCCACGTTGATACGATTGGCGCTGCCCATGGACTTGGTCAGGACGTCTTTAACTCCGGCCGATTCCAGAACGGCGCGGATGCTGCCGCCGGCGATGATACCGGTACCGGCCGCGGCAGGTTTTAAGAGGACTTTGGCCGCTCCGTATTTGACCTCTATCTCATGCGGAATGGTGCCGCCTTTCATAGGGACTTCGATTAAATTTTTTCTGGCTACAGCGCCGGCTTTGCTGATGGCTTCCGGGACCTCGTTGGCCTTGCCGACTCCGATGCCGACATGTCCGTTGGCATCGCCGGTAACGGTCAGAGCGCTGAATCTCAGTCTTTTACCGCCTTTGACCACTTTAGCAACCCGGTTGATGTAAACCAGTTTATCATTCAATGTTAATCCGGAAGGATCTATTTTGCTAATTACCTCTTTCACCTGTTATTACCGCCTCTTAAAATTTTAATCCCTCTTTGCGGGCTGCATCAGCCAGAGCCTGTACTCTACCGAGGTATTTATAGCCGCCCCGGTCGAATACAACCTGCTGAACACCTTTCTCAATCGCTCTTTTAGCGACCGCTTGCCCAACCAGTTCAGCCTGGGATTTTTTATTTTTTCCTTCCAGGTTTCCCGAGATTTCCGGGTCAACGGTTGAAGCGGAGACCAGGGTAATCATTTTAACATCATCTATAACCTGTGCATAGATATGATTCAGGCTGCGGAACACCGCCAGCCGGGGCCTATCGGAAGTGCCCTCAACTTTAGAGCGTACCCGCTCATGTCTTCTAATGCGAGCTAATCTTGGCGCGTTAGTTTTCATTTATTTCCCCTTACCTGTTGCTTTGCCGGCCTTACCGGGCTTGATGCGTACTACTTCACCAACATATCTGATGCCTTTGCCTTTATAGGCATCCGGCGGACGTATTCCTCTTAACTCGGCTGCCATTTCGCCCACCACTTCTTTGCTGACGCCGGTCACTTTGATTTTGGAAGGACCGTCGATGTTCAGGCTGACGCCCGGCAGCGGAGAAACTTCAACAGTGTGTGAGAAACCCAGTCTCAGTGTCAGCTTTTCTCCCGTCTTTTCTGCGCGGAAGCCGACGCCCACGATTTCCAGGTTTTTCTCCCAACCCTTGGTTACGCCGATTACCATATTGTTCAGCAAGGCCCTGGTCAATCCGTGCAAGGCCCGTTCTTTCTTATCATCGCTTGAGCGGGTCACCACGATTTTGCCGTCTTCCATTTTAACGGTAATTCCGGGCATAATTTCCTGAGAGGCTTCGCCCTTGGGGCCCTTGACTTTGACCTGGCCATCTTTTATATCGACCGTAACGCCCTGAGGTACGGCTATCGGTAAACGACCTATTCTAGACATTATAAAACTCCTGGTTTTAGTTTCTAGTCTTTAGTTCACGGTTGCCCATAAAAACTAATGTTAATTACTGAACTACCAGACGTAACACAGGACTTCGCCGCCGACGCCCTGTTTTTTAGCAGTCTGACCGGTTACCACGCCTTTGGGAGTGGAGAGTATGGCGATACCTACTCCACCATAGACGCGCGGTATTTCATTATGCTGAGCATAAACCCTCAAGCCCGGTTTGGAAATTCTTTCGATGCCGCTGATGATAGACTTGTTATCATCACCGTATTTCAAACGCACCCGGATTATTTTCTCCGGTTTGCCTTTGATGGTATCATAATCGCTGATAAACCCTTCTTCTTTGAGGATTTTCAGCACCGCTACTTTCATTTTGGATGCCGGCATCTCCACTGTCTCATGTCTGACAATGGCGGCATTCCGCATTCTGGTTAGCATATCTCCAATTTGATCTGTAATAATCATAACTCCCCCTTAGCCATTTACCAGCTAGATTTTCTCACACCAGGAATCTGGCCAGTGAGAGCAAGTCTTCTGAAACAAATTCTGCAGATACCGAACCGGCGCATATAGGCGCGCGGTCTGCCGCATATCGCGCAGCGATTATGCTGCTGTACTTTAAATTTTGCTGGTCGTTCAGATTTAACAATTTTTGATGTCTTCGCCATTTTCTATCCTTAATCCTTAACGAAAGGCATACCCAGTAACTCCAACAGGGTACGGCCTTCCTCATCAGTATTGGCGGTTGTTACAATTACTACTTCCAAACCGCGCACTTTATCTACTTTATCAAATTCGATTTCAGGGAAAACGATCTGTTCTTTCAAACCCAGAGTATAATTGCCGCGGCCGTCGAATGAGGTGCGCGGCACACCCTGAAACTCCCTGACACGGGGCAGAGTGATAGTGACCAGTTTCTCCAGGAAATCCCACATGCGCTGTCCGCGCAGTGTAACCTTGGCGCCGATAGCCATACCTGTTCTCAAACGGAAGGCTGAAATAGACCTTCTGGAACGGGTAATCACGGGATGCTGACCGGTAATCGCACTCAGGTCGGCCTCTCCGGCTTCCAGAGCTT
>DAOUFH010000278.1:0-4748 GCA_034429955.1 Dehalococcoidales bacterium | reverse complement strand
TCGGCGACATCCATGTCGGCGATACCGTTATAGATCCCGAATATCCCGATACCCCGGCCGTACCCGGCTTTCGTAAAGTGCTGCCGATGGTCTTCTGCGGTATTTATCCCATCAGCACCAACGACTATCCCAAACTGACCGTTGCCCTGGAAAAATTCCAGTTGAACGATTCCTCGATCATCTATGAAAAAGAGACTTCGGCCGCACTGGGTCACGGCTACCGCCTGGGCTTCCTGGGCATGTTGCATATGGATATTACGCTTGAACGCCTGAAGCGGGAATACGGGCAGGAGTTGATCGCCACTATGCCCTCGGTTATCTATAAAGTGATCACCCGTCGCGGAGAGATACTCGAGGAGGAGATGATAGACAATCCCTCCAAATTCCCGGACCCACAGTTCATCGACCATATCGAAGAGCCGGTAGTGGAGGCCAAAATCATAGTACCCACCGACCACATCGGCCCGGTGATGGAACTCTCTGAAAAATCGAGAGGCTCTTTGAAAAATATGGAACATCCGGACAAGCGCAGAGCGATGCTGACTTATGAGTTTCCCCTGGCGGAAATCATCACCGGCTATTATGACAGGCTGAAAAGCGTCAGCCGGGGCTATGCCAGCCTGGACTATGAGCTGACCGGCTACAAGACCGGGCCGCTGGTCAAAGTGGATATCCTGGTCAAAGACAACCAGGTAGATGCCCTCTCCTTTATTTCGGATAAAGACAGCGCAGTCAGCAAAGGTCGTTCCTTGATTCACAAGTTGCGGAAACTGATTCCGCGCCAGCTTTTCTCCATTCCCTTGCAGGCTGCTATAAGCGGGAAGATCATCGCCAGAGAGGATATCGCTCCTGTGCGCAAGGACGTTCTGGCTAAATGCTACGGCGGCGATATTACGCGCAAGCGCAAACTGCTGGAAAAACAAAAAGAAGGCAAGAAACGCATGAAAATGGTGGGGTCGGTAGAAGTCCCTCAGGAAGCCTTCCTTTTGCTGCTAAAAATGGAAGATGAGGACTAGCCGGACGGTCCTCGAAACCTGAAATCGCCCTGTCCCTACGGTCTTTGAACTATGAAGACTCAATTTAATAGAGGTTTATACGTTCACATACCCTTCTGTGTGCGGAAATGTGCTTATTGCGACTTCTACTCTCTTCCTAACCGTCTGGACAGTCTGGAGCCCTATCTCCAGGCCGTACAGGTTGAAGCTGCCGGTTATGCCGGTTTACGTTTCAGCAGCCTGTTTTTAGGCGGCGGCACTCCCAGCTTGTTAGGTGCCGCGGGACTGGATCTGTTAATGACCGGACTGAAGCAGCATTTTCATTTCGCCTCAAAGGCAGAAGCGACCCTTGAGGCCAATCCCGATTCTGTAAACAGTGATTTATTGCAGGCCGCCCTCACACAGGGCTTCAACCGCCTTTCGCTGGGCGTCCAATCGCTTTCAGACCCGGAGCTGCAAAAAGCAGGGCGTATCCACAGCGCCGAACAGGCCGTCAGGGCCCTGGAACTGGCCGGCGGCTGCGGATTCAAGAATATCTCGGCGGACCTGATTATCGGTCTGCCTGGGCAGACCTGGCAGACTCTGCTGCTCTCTCTGGAGACTTTAGTCGGTCTGGGAGTCGAGCATCTGTCGGTATATTGCCTGTCACTGGAACCCGGTACTCCTCTGGCGGCAGCGCCTCCGGCCGACCTGCCGGATGAGGATGTCCAGGCTGATCTGTATGCCCAGGCTACCGCCTTATTGGAAAAGCGCGGTTTTCTGCATTACGAGATATCCAATTTCGCTCTGCCGGGCTATGAATGCAGACATAATCTGAACTACTGGCGGGAAGGCGAATATATCGGTCTGGGACCTTCGGCAGCCTCACATTTCAAGGGCAGACGCTATAAAAACCACCCCGATCTGGCAGCCTATCTGAATAACCCCGGCAGGCAGAGAGAGGAAGTTGAAAAGCTGAGCAAATCTCTGAAAGCCGAAGAGGAGGCCGTCCTGCGACTGCGTCTGCTGCAGGAAGGACTGGATATAGCCGACTTGATCGCCCGCTACGGTGATGCCAGCGTGGTAGCCCTGGCTGACCGTTTGAACAAATTGAGCGTCAAGGGCCATCTCCTGCGCGACGGCAGCCGGTTCAGGCTCAACCCGGCTGAGGCGCTGGTATCCAATTCCATTCTGGCGGACTTATTGGGAGACTGAAATGAATCTTATATTAGAAGACCGTCCGGCTATGGCTTTCTGGCTTAAACTGATAATAGCTTTGACACTGGGGATTACTTTAGTCCTGGGTATAGTCCTTTATTTCCTGGACCCCCTCTCCGGATTGAGTATGTTCATTTTGACGATAGGCCTGGCCGCCCTGTTTTATTGCATCCTGCCCCGCAGCTATCAAATCTATACCGATCGCCTGAAAATAGTCCTGGGCGGTCCCTTCAGATTGACTATCCCCTTCGCCAACATCGCTTCAGTCGCCCGGGTGGACAGTCTGAGCGCGGTTGCTTCGAGCGGAATACGTTTCACCACTTCCAGCGTATTTGTGCTGGAAGTCAAGCGTAAACGCGGTTTAAATGTAACCATCTCTCCTTCCGGAGGCGAATACTTCCTGCAGCAACTCAGACAGGCTCACCGGACCTACCTGAACCTGAAATGAATCCGTGTAAAAACCTTAAACTGCTCCTGCGTTTATAACTCAGCCGTAAATAGGCTAAAAAGCACTCGGAATTGAGGCCGCTTTAATGTATAATTAGAACATAAACGTCAGGAGCTTGTGATGAGTTTCTCGATTTCCGTGGTAGCCGACCTGGCGGTTATCATGATAATTGCCGCACTGGTCGTCTTTATTTTCCACCGGCTCAAGCAACCCATGATAATCGGATACCTCATTGCGGGCATAATTATCGGGCCTTACACTCCACCCCACAGTTTGATTACCCAGCCTGAAGTCTTCAGCGCCACTGCCGACCTGGGCGTGATTATGGTGCTGTTTGCCACCGGCCTCAACTTCCCGCTCTCTCAGCTTACCCGGGTAGGCAGAGCCTCAGTAGGCATTGCTGCAATTGAAATTGCCGTCATGCTGCTGCTCAGTTTCGGCATCTCAAAACTGCTCGGCTGGCCGCTCATCGAAGCCCTTTTCCTGGGCACCGCGCTGGCCTCCAGTTCCACCGCTATCATCGCTAAAGTGCTGAGCGATATGGGCAAGATCAAAGAGACTTCCTCCTTGATAATGCTGGGCGTCCTGGTCATCGAAGACCTGATTGTGGTAGCCCTGCTGGCGGTAATCACAACTTCGGTAGATAACGGCGGCGTTTCTCTGGGGTCGCTCGGCCTGGTAGTCTTGAAAATCGTGGGATTCATGGCGCTTTCTCTGCTGCTGGGTATCCTGCTGGTGCCGCGTTTGCTGGACAGGATGGTGGAACGCAGTAACAGTGAAGTAGTGTTGTTAATCAGCCTGGGACTGGCGTTCGGACTATCGATTCTGTCCGATTTACTGGGTTTCTCCATGGCTATCGGGGCTTTCCTGATGGGGGTAGCCGTCGCCGGCGGTAAAAGCGTTGATAAAATCAAAATTCTGGTCGCGCCGGTACGGGATATGTTCGCTGCAATCTTCTTTGTCTCAATGGGCGCGCTTATCGATGTGACCAATTTTAAGGACTTTATCTTACCGGCCCTGATGGTGACCGTCCTGATGATAATCGGCAAGAGCGTGGGCTGCGGATTGGGAGTCAAAATATTCCGCTATGATAATTCAACCGCCCTCAAGGTCGGTCTGGGCATGAGCCAGATCGGTGAATTCGCTTTCATCGTAATTAAAGCCGGACAGGATGCCGGACTGGTCAGCTCCGTTCTTTTCTCTGTGGTGGCTGTCTCAGCCGGAATCACTACCTTCGCAACGCCGTATTTGATGAACCTGAGCTATCGTATCAAGTTTCCGGCCAGGAAAGCCCGTAAAGCTGAAAGGGCCAGGATTGAAGAAAGTCCTCCGGAGCCCGATTAATACTGAAAATCTACCTGTGCACCGGAACAGGAGCGAATATGCAGTTTGAAACTAAAAGTTTGGAAATTCTCAGGGACGCCCTGAAAACCCTGGAAGAGGGTTTCACCGGTTTGCCGGAAGTCCCGCACAGCTACGACTACCAGGCAATGCAGGCAGTGCTGTCTGAAGTCGCCGAAAAAATGCGCGCCAACTATCCCTATTTTCATCCCTTTTATGCCGGGCAGATGCTTAAGCCGCCTCATCCTGTGGCCCGCCTCGCTTATATGTTGAGCCTCTGGATTAATCCCAACAACCATGCCATAGACGGCGGCCGTGCCAGCTCTCAGATGGAAAAGGAGGCGGTTGCCGCCATCGCCGCCATGTACGGCTGGCAGGAGCATCTGGGCCATCTGACCAGCGGCGGAACCATGGCTAACCTGGAAGCCCTGTGGGTTGCGGGAAAACAGCAGCCCGGTAAACTGATTGTGGCCTCTGAAATGGCCCATTACACTCACTCCCGCATCTCCGAAGTCCTTAAACTGCCGTTTCAGGCGATTCCCTGCAATGCCGGAGCGCATATGGATATCGACGCACTGGAAAAAGTGCTCAAGACCGGTCAGGTCGGGACGGTAGTGGCGACGGTGGGTACCACCGGTACCGGCTCAATCGACCCTCTGCCGGAAATCCTGGAACTGCGCCGGAAATACACTTTCAGAGTCCATATCGATTCCGCTTACGGCGGTTATTTCACTTTAATTGATAATCTCAATCCGTCAGCCCGTCGG
>DAOUFH010000277.1:0-3741 GCA_034429955.1 Dehalococcoidales bacterium | reverse complement strand
AGGTCTTTCAGTTCATCCGCCGTAACCGCTTCAAAACGGGGGTCACGGGTGGCGCTGCTGACGGCGTTCATCACAATTTCTTCCGCCACATTTTTATAGTTAGGCTCGAAGGTGCCGATGCAGCCCCTCAGTTCTCCGGCCTTTTTGATGCACACGAAGACCCCGGACTTTTCCCGCATCTCGTCAGTCAATTCAGACGGCTGATATATTTTGCGTTCGCTAACATATGTTTCAGCGGCTGCTTTGGCCAGAGCGGCCAGAGGCGACAACCGCCGGACAATAATACCGGCATAGCCGACCACCGAACTTTTATCACCGGTAATATCGCCGCTGGTCTGGTATTTTACCAGCTCGGCCTGGCCGCCGCCCAGGGTCTTGACCGCATACAGCATCACGGCCGCCGGGCCGTAACCGCACATAGTAATCGATTGCTGTTCCACCCTTTTTATCAACTCGTCCGGGTCGAGGTCCAGCACAGCCTCAATGGCCTGCCGGTCTTTGCGGCGGGCGATTTGCTGCGATTCATAATGGTTCATATCGCTGCTGGCAAAAATTAATACCTCTTTACCGCTTGCTTTGATGACCCGGGCGATAGTAACGCCAATCTCTTGCAAGGCTTTTTTATCCAGCGACCTCAGGATAATAGGCACTATTTTTACCCCGGGCTTGAAATATTGCAAAAAGGGCAGCTGCACCTCCAGCGAATGCTCCCTGGCATGAGCCAGGCTGTCTTCCTTAAGATGGTCTGAACAGGACAACAGAGCTTCCGCCAGCTCTTTATCAATTTCCACTTTGCCCAGGGGAGTACGCCAGCTAGCTGAGCTCATCAGGCTGTAAGGCGCTCCCTGGCCGGTATGGTTGGGACCGATCAGTATCACACTGCCTTTGATTTGAACCCTGGAAAGTACGGCGCCGGCCACCGGCCCGGAATAGATGTAACCGGCATGCGGCGCCACCAGCCCTATCACATCTTCTTTCTCAGCCTCTTCAGCGATATAAGTTTTTATTGCGGCCTTAAGCTGAGCAGCCGAAGCGGGATAAAATTGTCCGGCCACTACCGGTTCTCTAATCATTTCTGAACCTCCCTTTTGCCATCAACGGCCTAACCTGCCAGGTGCTTCCCCGACCGGCACTTATCAATCCATCCTGAGTCTCTTGCCCTCTCTAGTGTTTGCGAGCGTTAGCGCTGACGCTGGTTTTTTTAATTTCGGTCATTCGAATTTGTTTTGAATTTATTATTTGCGTATTTTGAATTTTATTGAGTTATTGGTAGTATTGGTACTTATTGGTAGTATTGATTACCTCTTTTCTCGAAACTGACAGCTATACTCTGAAATTCAAATCGGCCCCGCAGTACTTACAGGCCGCACCGTTCAAGCCTGTAGCCGAGGGAGTATAGCCCGAACGTTCGACCACTGTTTTGCCGCACCTGTAGCAGCGGGTATTCTGTCCGGCATGACCGGGCACATTACCGGTATAAATGAACTTGAGGCCGTGCTGCTGTCCCAGACTGATAGCTTTCTCCAGCGTGGCAACCGGCGTAGGTGGTAAATCTACAGCTTTGAACTGGGGATAAAAGCGGGTCACATGCCAGGGAGTTAAAGGGCCCAAACAGGAATTGATCCAGCCGGCGATGCCGTTAAGCTGCTGCTCATCATCATTGATACCGGGAGTTACATTGGTTACAACTTCAACATGGCAATGCCAGTGTTTGGCAGCCCGTTCGGTATTCCTCAGAATGCCTTCCCAGTCACTGATACCAGCCAGACGGCGGTAGGTTTCAGCCTTGAAACCTTTGATATCGACCCTGAAAGCATCCAGGTAAGGGCCTATCAGGTCGAGAGCTGCCTGTGACATATAGCCGTTGGTGACATAGACCGTATACAGGCCTTTGTCTTTGGCCAGTTTGGCGGAATCCAGGGTATATTCAAACCAGACGGTCGGCTCATTATAGGTCCAGGCTATTCCCCGGCAGTCATTCTCCAGCGCCGCCTCAACAGCCTGTTGGGGAGAAATTTGATGGGAATTCCGGCCTGAGCTATCCGCATCGGCACAGGCAATCTGCCAGTTCTGGCAGCCCGGACAGTGAAAGTTACAGCCCCAGCTGCCCAGTGAATAAACCTGACTGCCGGGGTAAAAGTGGTTCAGAGGTTTTTTTTCTATCGGGTCGACGGCCACCGAGGAGGCCAGCCCGTAATTCAGGCTGTAAAGCGTACCCCCCGAATTTTTATACATACGGCAAACGCCGGTGGAATCTTCAGCGATTCGACAGTGCCGCCGGCAAATACCGCACTTGATTTTACCTGCGGGGTCAGATTGGAACAATAACGCTCTCTGCATCTTCTTAACCTTCTCCCTTATAGAAAAGGGAGGGTTGGAGAGGGATTGGGATAACCGCCAGTTAAAATACCCCTATTATGCCCCTTCAGGCAAGGGGGGAGGGTTTTAGACCTCCCTTTTACCTTATTATTATGAACCAAAAAACCAGCCGGTTAAAGAGGCCTTTACCCCCGCCACGGACAAGTCTAGACTATAGCTATGAAGGTGATTATCTTGACCGGCACCATCGGCAGCGGCAAATCCACGGTGGCCGCTATTTTAAAAAAACTGGGCGCCGCGGTAATTGATTCGGATAAAACGGCCAGGGCAGTGCTGGAGCCGGGACAGCCGGCCTTTGCTGATACGCTGAAAGCTTTCGGTGAAGACATCCTGACCCCTGAAAAAAGCATCGACCGCCGTAAACTGGCCGCTAAAGTCTTCAAAAATCCGGCGGCCTTAAAACAATTGAACTCGATTATTCATCCCAGAGTGGATGACGTAGTGGAAGCCCTTTTTAAACGTTACCAGTCAGAAGGTAAAAAAGCCGTCTTCGTAGAAATGGCCATACTGGCAGAACCGCGCTGGCAAGACCGGGTCGCAGCGACCTGGGTGGTTAAAGTCCCGAAGGAGACTGCTTTGTTGCGGTTGAAACAGCGCGGTATGACCGAAGAGGATGCCTTGAGCCGCCTGGCTAACCAGCCGGCTCCCGAAAAACAGGTCAGTCAAAACCTGGTCATCCTCAATAATGAGGGCAACCTGTCCCTGTTGCGGGAACAGGTAGCCAAACTCTGGCGAAAAATAGATAATGAGAATTAAGTTCCAAGTTTTGAGTTACAGGTTTTAAGTTTTCGGGGAGGGGCGGACTGTCCGATATCTCAGACTTGTCCGATTCCCCTCTCTCAAAACCAAAAACAAATAACGAAGGTGAGGTGTTGCAATGTTTGAAAAAATCCTGCTGCCTTTGGATGGCTCTCAACTGGCTGAGGCCGCTATCCCCTATGTCAGACATCTGGCCGAACAGCTGGACGCTGAAATCTATATCGTCCATGCCTGTCCCTCCGAACACCAGTATTACGTCCACATGCATCAAATTTACGTCAATAGCATCAAAGCAGGCATCCTCCAGCAAATCAGCGACAGCTGGAAAGCCAATAAGGCCCACACAATCCAGGCGGAAGTGGTAGTGGGAGAACCCATCAAAGTAGTATTTGATTTTGCCAAATTAAAAGGCATCAATTTAATCGCACTGACCACCCACGGCAATTCAGGTTTCAAGCCCTGGTCCATGGGCAGCGTGGCGGATAAAATCGTGCGCGGCGGCGGGATTCCGACCCTGCTGATCCGGGTCAAAGAGCAAAAGGATATGGAGTTGCGCAGGGCCGATATTAACCTGATACTGGCCCCGCTGGACAGTTCCGATTC
>DAOUFH010000276.1:0-14540 GCA_034429955.1 Dehalococcoidales bacterium | reverse complement strand
GGACTCATAAGCCCTTGGTCAGTGGTCCAAATCCACTCGTTGCCACCATTTTTTATCTCGAAAATAATTTCGAACAAAAAGGGGAGTCAGAATCAAAATCGTCTGACTCCCTAAATTTATATTCATTGCATCGGGTTGGTTCAGTTTTTTAGATTACCTTTAGCTGCTAAACCGGCCATGATGCGACCACGCACCCCGGCATAATGAAGGCGGTTGCAACTGACGTCTATCATCTTCAGCCGATTGAAACTGGTAATCTCCGAGTATTTTTTTCTCATCTTCTGAAATCGGCCATTAGACCAGCTAGTTACAATTAACCTTAATTCACCCTCACCGCGTTAGTGACATTATCCCAAAACAAAAGGTCCGTGCTAAGATAACAGAATAATCTCCATTTTATGAACCAGGGAGCGGATTTTGAGCAATACCAGTTTCCGGTTTAAGGTCGGCAATTTTGATTGTCGGGTAGTCAGTGACGGCACGATTTTAGTCCCGGATGCGCTCTTTAAAATCCCCGAGAAAGCCGCCCAATCCCGCAAGTATACAATGGATATTTTAAGCCTGTATATCGATACCGGGAAACACAAAGTCTTAATCGATACCGGCTGCGGAGAGGGTCTGCATGACAGCAACGGAAAGCTGCTGGAAAATTTGCGAAATGAGGGAATAAAACCATCGGATATCGATGTAGTTATTCATTCTCACGGACATATAGACCATATCGGGGGTAATCTGGACTCTCAAGGCCGCCAGGTTTTTCCCCGGGCTCGCCATATTATTCATCCAATAGAATTTACTTATTGGGAAAAAAGAGCCGCTGAAACTCCAGTTAATACCAGAGATATGTTCGTCACTTTTGCCAGGAAGCAGCTTATACCCCTTAAGGGGACAATCCGGTTGATACCGGACTCGGTGGAAATTGTGCCGGGAATACAATCGATACTGACTCCAGGGCACACACCAGGCAACACGATTCTGAAAATATCCTCTGGCGGCGAAAACCTGCTATTCATCGGAGATGTGGCTCACCACCCGGATGAGTTCACCCGGCCGGAACTATTTACGCATATCGATTGTGACCCGGAACAGGCCGGGATTACCCGGGAAAAATTTCTGGCTGAGGCATCCGAATCCGGGGTAAAAATTGCCTCGGCTCATTTCTCTTTTCCAGGGTTGGGTTACATCCGTAAAGAGCATGGAAGTTTCATCTGGAAACAGGCCTAGAGAGTTATATGGGGACACTTAAAGAATTTCTCACGACTATAAAAAGACACATCGCGACAAAGCAATATCAAATATTTCGCATAACTCTGCAGAAAGATGCACAGATGGCAGTTCCCAGACTGAATCTACACTGCCAGCCTCTACCAGTTAACAGACACATCACAAACAGCGGAGATGGCTTACAAAAAGTTACCAGATCCGTGCTCTCCTGCCTTAAGCTTATTATGAAGAAAGCTCTGCGAGAATCTCGCAGAGCTTTCGAGTATTAACAGCTGATTTCTGTATTTATTCTTTATTACAGTCCGGGTAGCAGCTTCATCCTTACTACTCCTTCTTATCTACACTCGCCAGCAAATTCCGGATGAAGGAATTCAGTATGTAATACATGGCGGTGGCGCCGGCGTCCTGGATACCCACCGAACGGTCGGGCCGGTAGCTGGCCCGGCCGAATTTGGCCGGCATATCTTTGGTGGACTGCATTCCCGCCAGAGCCGCCGCATCCGCAGCTTTCAGGGCTTTAATAACATCTCCTGAGGCCGCCATCTCAGCTTTAAAAGCCTCCAGCGCCGGGACCAGGGTATCCAGCAGGGTCTTGTCTCCGGGAGCGGACTTGCCGCGTTTCCGGATGGCTTCAATTGCGCTTTCCAGCATTAAACCGATATCGGATATTGCAATCTGCTCTTTTTGCAGCACAGCTTTGCCGCCGCCCATGAAAGCAGTCGAAAGCAGCGTACCGAAGGTGGAAGGGCTGGAGGCATTGATATTCATGGCGCAGCCGGCCAGCATTTTGCCGATATCCTTAATTTCAGCTGATTGCAGGCTTTTCAACAAGGCCTGGCTGACCAACCCCATAGTGATGCCCAGGTCGCCATCGCCGGTTATCGAGTCCAGTTCTCTCAGTTCTTCCACATGCGTCTTGATATCTGCGGCCACCAGCTTTAAAACTGCGGCCAGCTGTCCGGCATCCAGCGTCAATTCAGTCATTTTTTCCTCCATTGGGGCAGGAAGGGAGAAAAGGCGGGAGCATCCAGCAGAGTCTTGAACTCAGGATTCAACTTCAGCAGGCTCAGCGAACAGCCGGCCATTTCCAGCGAAGTGGCATACTCGCCGATATCCGCCCGGTAGATTTTGATGCCGTAACCGGCAAAAACATCGTAAATTTTATTGAAAAGGATAAAAAGTTCATCGGCCGGAGTGGCTCCCAGGCCGTTGACCAGCAGGGCTGCTTCGTCGCCGGACTTGAGGGGTATATCCCGGATGACCTTCTCGGCCATAATCACGGCAGTTTCATCGGCGGTTTTGATTTTGGTGCGTTCGATGCCGGGCTCACCGTGGATACCCATCCCGATCTCCATTTCATCCTCACCGATAGTGAAATTGGGCTTGCCGGCGGCCGGGATGGTGCAGGGAGTCAGGGCAACTCCGATCGAGCAGGTATTTTCTATCACGCTGTCGGCCAGGACTTTGACCTCTGCCAAACCGGCCATTGTAGCAGCTTTGGCCCCCGCCAGCTTATAGGCATAATAGAGTCCGGCCACACCCCGCCGCCGGTCTTTTTCGGCACGCGGAGCGGAAGCCACATCGTCCGCCACAATGCTGGTAGCGACCTGGATGCCTTCCATCTCGGCCATCTCAGCCGCCATCTCGAAGTTCATCTTATCGCCGCCGTAGTTACCGAACAGATAAAGCACTCCGGCGCCGCCGTCGACCTCCTTGGTAGCCGCCAGCATATCGGCCGCAGCGGGAGAGGAAAAGATATTGCCCACCGCCACCCCGTCAACCAGTCCCGCACCCACATAGCCCAGGAAGACCGGCAGATGGCCGGAGCCTCCGCCCGTGCAGATGCCCACTTTACCTTTAACCGGAGCGTCCTTGAAAATCAGGCTGCGCTGACTGTCTTTAGCCATGCGCAGATGGTAGGGATAGGCCTTCAATATGCCGCTGAGCATATCGTCAACCACAGCGAAAGGATCGTTGATAAATTTTTTCATAGGGCTAACCTCCTGTGAAATAAGCCGGAACGGCCGGAATAAAGAACTGAAAGATAGAACCGATGACGATTTTGATTGTCTATTGAGATTAACTAATTATAATATTATCAGACACATCCAACAAGCCGTCCGGGCAGATTTGGGGCTGAAACTCAATACATGAAAACCGGTCAAAGAGCAACAGTCAGTAGCCTGCTTTAAACATAAGGCAAGCGGCAGACAGCAGTAAACATAGCTACTTTTGGCCAGGAGGATTGGAATATTGTTCTGACGGATGATTGAGGGTCAACCGGCGTTGACGGCAGGCTGTACTCAAAGCAGTAATGGAACCTCTAAAATCAGTGTGCTGATGGACCTCGGCGATCTCAACACGCCGGTTAGCCAGT
Organism: Dehalococcoidales bacterium; assembly: GCA_034429955.1. Lineage (GTDB taxonomy): Bacteria > Chloroflexota > Dehalococcoidia > Dehalococcoidales > UBA3254 > DATIKD01. Next base: position 10,939 of record DAOUFH010000276.1, on the reverse strand, counting down.
TTATAGAGCTGAACGCTAAACCGGGACCTTGCTGCAGCCCTGCTCATCAGGCCGTCTTTCATGGCCGCAATAGATGCAGTGCCAGACGGTGGCACTCTCCAGGTCGAAGACTATATCCTCAACATGCGGGGTTTTCATATTGCAGACTTCACAGAAGAAGTTGAAAATTTTCACAGGACTTTCTACCTCCGCAGATATTATACACTGCGCAGCCTGCCGTATAACAATCCGGCAGCCGGGCAAAGGCAGTTGGCAGGCAATAAAAAGCCGTCCATTGCTGGACGGCCAAGAGAACTACCCTATTTCCCTGAAAATGCAACCTATATAATCGCAGAATTGTAAAATAAAGTTAGTTTCTACTTTATTTATATTACCATGGTCTTCAAGATAAAGTCAAGCGTTTGTGCCTGAATTTTATAAAACCTGGCCAGCAAAGCCTTTAATACCAACCGGAGAGCTGTTAAGACTTCAACTCTCCGGTTAACCTGACATATCGTTTGCTGTATACTAATAGATGATTATATATCGATTAACGTATTTATTGCAGGACGTTTATTAACCTTCTGCTGAAGTTGGAGGCGGTTCCCGCAAACGCAGGGTATGGATAATCACGGAGCAGGCCATTTCGTAGTCCAGTCTTTCGGTGTTGATTGTCAGGTCATAACAGGTGGAGTCTTCCATTTCCGCTCCGAAATAGCGTTTTAAAAACTCGCGGGCAGTGTTATCAAAACGGTTGATTTCATGTTTGGCTTTATCTTCATTCAGGTCCAGGTTTTGCATGACCCTTTGCAGCCTGACTTTATAAGGCGCCACCACTGAGACATTGATGGTATGAGGATGGTCGCGCAGAATAAACTGGCTGCCGCGTCCGTAAACGATCGAGCGGCCCTGGGCCAGTTCCTTGATCAGCCCGTTCAAAGCAGTAAGGTAACGAGTATCGTCCAGAGGGATCTGAGAGATGGGTAGATAAGCACCCTGAACACCCACACCGGTGGCATAGCCTTTCTGCAGGGCTTCCTCGATGCGTTCCCGCAGAGTGATCGGCGGCTTTTCTTTGGCGATTATTTCACTTTCAGCCAAATTCAAGCGCGAGGCAACTTCGGCAATAATCTCACGGTCGATATAGTCCCAGCCCAATTTTTCAGCCAGCCTTTTCCCGATTTCAGGAGCACCGGAACCCATTTTGCCGCGAATAGTAATTACAGGCATAGCGAACCTCCTTACCTTATTTTCGGTGAGACCTGTCTGTGCTGTAAATTTACGACGGGGCCGGTCCGATTACCTAACCCGGACGTCCCTTTTTTTACGCTTGTTTTAAAGCTGGGTCTCTCCAGCCTGATTTAGCGTTTAATTATACCACATTTGTCAACGTCCCATCGAAATCGATAAACCTATACTAAATATTTAAGCCCAAGCCGATAGTACAGTAGTGGGCGACAGACGTCAGCGATAAAGAAAGGCAGCCGCTTTCCTGATTGAATGCGACTGCCTTATGGCTTGTACTGTTTCTGACTATAGCTAATGCGCCAGCCCCCGGGTGACCAGGGCTTTGATATGCGCCACCAGCCCTTCCAGCGGCATTATTTGGGCTTTCTTCTCTGTACGCAGCTTGAACTCCACGTTGTTGCCTTCCAGGGTACGCGGGCTGACAGTGACTCTGAAAGGGATGCCGATCAGGTCGGCATCGTTGAATTTGACCCCGGGAGATTCCAGCCGGTCGTCGAAGAGGGTTTCAATGCCCTCCTGCCAGAGCTCAGCATAGAGCTTGCCGGCCGCTTCGATAACTTTGGGATTGTCCATGAAAAGTCCGCAGATATGTACCTGATAGGGAGCGATGGGCAGCGGCCAGACCGGCCCCTTATCGTCATGGTTCTGCTCTACGGCGGCCGCCAGCAGACGACCCACTCCGATTCCATAGGTACCCATCATACAGGGACGGGAAACACCGCTTTCATCGATAAATCTGGCCCCCATCCTTTCTGCCAGCGTTGTGCCCAGTTTAAAGATATGCCCGACTTCAATGCCGCGGGTGGCTGAAAGCGGCTGACCGCAATGGGGACAGCCGTCGCCGACTTTAGCCTTGGCGATATCCTGCATTACATCCACTTTGAAATCGCGCGGATAGTTGACATTCTTGATATGCACGTCCTTCTTGTTGCCGCCGGCCACGAAATTGACCCCGCTCACCACGGAATCATCGGCGATGATCCTGACGCGTCCGCTCTGGCCGACCGGAGAGACAAAACCGCCCATCAGTCCGGATGCTTTAACGGCGGCTTCATCCGCCAGTTCAAGCTGAGTACACTTCAGCACTTTCCTGAGTTTGATTTCATTGATTTCCAGATCGCCCCGGATAACCGCCATCACCAGCCGGCCGTCGGCGGAATACAACACCACCTTGAGAGTATGGTCCGGTTTCACCTTCAGGAAAGCCGAGATTTCCTCGATGGATTTAAGTCCCGGGGTATCCACCTCACGCATCTCCAGGGCTTCTTCAGTGGCAAGCTGCTTTTTGACGCTGACCATCTTTTCAACGTTGGCGGCATGCTTGCAGGCTTCACAGAAGATAATCTCATCCTCGCCGCTCTCCGCCACCAGCATGAACTCCTGTGAGTCCTTGCCGCCGATAGCGCCGCTATCGGCTTCCACCAGCAGAGCAGGCAGCCCGCAGCGGGCAAAGATGTTTTTATAAGCCTGGCGCATTTTGTCATAGGTCAGGTCCAGGCCTTTTTCATCGACATCGAAGCTGTAAAGGTCATGCATGACAAATTCACGTACCCGCAGCAGGCCGCCGCGCGGGCGGGGTTCGTCACGCAGTTTGGTATGTAATTGATAGGGCATCTGGGGCAGGTCACGGTAGCTTTGAATAGTACGGCCCACCAGGTCTATCATGACTTCTTCATGGGTGGGACCGAGCACCATATCATGTCCGCGGCGGTCTTTCAGCCGGAACAGGACATCTCCGAAATTGGGCTCGCGCCCGCCTTTCTGCCAGATTTCCACCGGATGCAAAATCGGCAGGACCACTTCCTGACCCCCGGCCTTATTGGACTCATCCCGGATGATATTTTCGATTTTATTGAGCACCCGCAGACCCAGCGGCAGATAAGAATAGATACCGGCGGTAAGCTGGCTTATCATGCCGGCCCGCACCAGGTACTGGTGGCTGATAGTATCCGCATCGGCGGGAACTTCTCTGATGGTACGCCCTAACATTTTGGATATGCGCATATCGACTCCAGATTTTTAGTTATTCATTATTAGTTTTTGGTTTTTAGTCATTAATATTATTGCATGAAGGACAGCGGCGGTGCGAGTCTGCTGCGGGACTTACAGTTTTTCGATTTCCCCGCTAAGCTCTTTAAAAATATCGGCTTCATCCAGTGTGCGGATTTGGACTCCCTTCTTGAACAACACGGCTTTGCCTTTACCGCAGGCTATGCCGATATCGGCATCTTTGGCCTCACCCGGCCCGTTGACGATGCAGCCCATCACAGCCACCTTAACCGGCTTTTTTACCCCGGCCAGGTATTTTTCGACCTGATTGGCGATCGAAACCAGGTCCACCTCAGTGCGTCCGCAGGTAGGACAGCTTACCAGGCTGGGACCGTGTTCACGCAGATTAAGGCTCTTCAGTATCTCAAAACCGGCATAAACTTCTTCGGCGGGCTGACCGGTCAGGGAGACTCTAAGGGTATCACCCAGACCCTCATTCAGCAGAATGCCCAGACCCACTGCACTGCGCAACAGGCCCTGGCGGGGAGTACCCGCTTCAGTAATGCCGATGTGCAAAGGATAGGGTATTTTATCCGCGATTTCACGGTAAGCCTGCAGGGTAGTAGGCACATCGAAGGCCTTAAGACTGACCTTGATCAGGTTGAAGTCCAGATTTTCCAGTATGCGGATGTGCCGCAAAGCCGCTTCGGCCATTTTCCGGGGAAGACTCCAGGCGGGGTCCAGATCAGCCGGCAGGCTACCGAAATTGACGCCGATGCGAATGGGGATCTGACGCTCTTTGGCCGCTTTGACCACCTCGGCCACTTTAGCAGCATCTGCAATATTACCGGGATTCAGGCGCAGGGCATCCACCCCGGAGGCCAACGCCTCCAACGCCAGGCGGTGGTCGAAATGGATATCGGCGACCAGGGGTATCCTGATTGCGGCTTTGATGTCTTTCAGCGCCCGGGCGGCCTGCAGATCCGGCACCGCACAGCGGATGATATCGCAGCCTAGCTCGGTCAGTTCGCTGATTTGCCTGACCGTGGCCCTGACATCGCGGGTATCGGTCTTGGTCATGGACTGCACGCTGATAGTGGCCTCGCCGCCCACAGCGACCCGGCCGATAAAAATTTGCTGTGATTTACGCCGTTTAATCATCTTAACTACTTACCTCAATAACCTAATGTTAGCAGTATTTGGAGTTTGTTTACAGTATTACAACCAGGTCCAGGCGGTAGATGCCAAGCGGGGCCTCCGGCTCTCGCCGTGCACTGCTTAAGCACAACCGACCGGATTGCAGGCTCTATTTGATTCTCTTCTCAATCCGGTAAAAAGCGAACCCCAGGGCCGCCAGAAAACCGCTGGAGGCAATGACTCCCCAGATTATCAGGGGCCGACCTGCAAAAGAGTCCAGCAGAAAACCACCCAGGTACAAACCGGCAGCCATACCGATGGTCTCGCTGGAGCCGAAGAAAGCCATATAACGACCCCGACAGTCCGAGGGTGCCATCTTGCCGACTGCCGCAGCGGCAGTCGGTGAAAATATGATCTCTCCCATTGTCAGTAAGGCAATTGCAGCCAGCGCCAGTCTGTAACTGCCCACCCAGGAGAAAACTAAATAGCCCAGTCCGAATAAAGCTGAGCCCAGCACCAGCGACAAGGTGTCTTTAAAGCGGCGCATTATCCGGATTACCGGGTATTGCAGCACTACCACCAGCAGTCCGTTAAGCGTCAACAAGAAGCCATACTGAGCCGAACTGAACCCGACCATCTCCACGGTATAAATAGAGAGGGTTGACGTTATATTGGCGATCAGCAAACACAGAAAAATACTTAATACCGTCATTATCAGCAAGTTTTTATCTCTGCCAGCGGAAAGGATATTGATAAAAGACACTCTGCGGCTTTCCTTAACCCCGGTCTCTTTGACCCAGCCCAATATGATAATCAGAGTCAATAAAGTTCCCAGCAGACTGACCCCGAATAACCAGGCATAATTCAAATAGACCGCCAGAAAGCCTCCGACAGCCGGACCGATAGCCCAGCCCAGATTGCCACCCATCCGGAAAAGCGCCATGGCCTCGGAAAGCTGCTCTTGAGGAACCAGGTCGGTCACTGCGGCCGCCAGGCCGGGACGCTGCATCACAATCGCTGAGCGGTTAAAAGTATACAAGACGGCGATAACAACCACCGGCGCGGAAAAGCCGATAGAAACGGCCAGAGCTACGAAGCCCAGAATACCGGCACAGGCGGTCATAATCAGCAGCGGTTTGCGTCCGATTTTATCAGCCACTGAACCTCCCAACAATTGAGGCAAGGAGGGCACGGCGATACCGATAAGCATTATCAGACCGATCAGAGCAGCCGAGATTCCTCTCTGTTCGGATAAATACAAAGCCAGAAAAGGCAGCGCCACTGAAAATGAGGCAGAATTAAGCAAACCCACCAGTATAATCACCCAAAGCCCCGGTTGATATCTGGTCAGGACTGATTTTTTGACTGAAGCCGCAACATTCAACATAGCCTGAACACCTTCTGCGGAAGCCGAATTCCGGAGAATAAGTCCAAATCTTAACATGCTGCGGCAAATTCAAGCAAAGCTGATTTTTAAGTTAAAAAGGCCCAGCGGCAGCCTGGTAGTAAAATTCGGGGGATTTTAAAATTCAGAACGATTGAAGGCCGGCCAAACGGTGTTTTTGCGGTCAAATGCCGTGATTTGATAAATTTCGGGCTCTGCCGGCCGATTTTAATTTAGTATTAGTCAGCCAGGCGGAGATTATCCGGGATAGCCCGGAGACTTTCCCTGATGATCCGGCCGGTCATAAACCGAAAAACCTTGAAATATGCAGAGGTCTATCGAAGGACTGCCGGGATGGCCGTATCACATCTGGACTGAGAATGGTACCTGTCAGAATGGCCCACTCTCAGTCATAGGCAGCTCATAACCCATCGATTCCACCGGCTTTTTAAGATCTCCGTTTTCCGGTTCGATAGTATCAGGATATCAGAAGGTCTACCAGTGTTTTCACGTTATTGAGGTTTTCCAGGTCTGCTACCATCTGCAGAACTTTTTCCGCATTCTCGCCGGTTATAGTATTGGAAAATTTAATGTTCATCCGGTATTTGGCGAGCAGTTCTTCCCTGGATATCGGATTCCGGGGATCTCCTCTGGCGATCTCGGTAAAGCGGTCAAACACCCGGCCGTCTTGCATAATTACCTTCACTCTGGCACTCTCCGGACCACCTTCCGTCAGTTCCGCCATGGTCATCTTTTGATTGATAAAATCGCTGATAGCCTGGTCCCGGACGGCCCTTTCGGTAAAGTGCTCCGGCCGCGAGCTTCCCCTTACCAGCACATTAGCCACATTATACTGGACACTAAAGCCGGCACTGGCATGCGGAGAATTCAGTATTCTAAACGGCTGTCCGATAATATCGTGTAACGCTCCGGCAGACACGTACAGGATGGTTTTTGCGATATCATCGCCGGATATCTTATTCTGGTTCACTATATCCAACGCACAATCGATTGCAGCGTGGTTCATACGGCAGCAGGGATATGGCTTAAATGTCCCGTCGCTGTAGTATTCCTTGCCCAGGTTGGTAGTAAGCAGGTCCGGGTCTTTTATGCCGTCGGTAAACAAATCGTAGTAGCCGCCTGCGGCAAGCAAGGCGTCCTGAACTCCCGACCAGCCGGACCGGGCTAAGCGAACACAGAAAACGGCATCACGCGCCGAGTTCCCCTGTGAAAGCTTAAAGCCGGTGGTTGTATCGACAATCATTCGCTGGACACCCCCAAGGTGGTCCAGTATCAGGCCGAAGGCGTGCCGCATTTGTGAATGATTCAACCGCATGATTCTGCCGGCAATAGCAGTAGCCCCAAAGGAATTGGCCTGCCCGACATGGTCGAATCCCCTGCGGGTACCGGAGCCCTGGCCAGCGAGCAGTACCCGGGTGGCCATATCATCACCTACCAGCAGCGCAACCAACAGTTCTTTGCCGCTGACATTCTGCAGGTCCGCCAGGGTAAGCGCCGTCATAGTGGTAGTGCCGCTGATATGCCCCGGTATCGATCGACCGTTAACCACCGGACTGACCGGTTCGAAATCGAAAGAGCGCGCCATAATGCAATTGACCATCACCGCTGCCGGAGCGGGCACTTTATCTCCATGCACGAAAATCCGGGCTTCCGGCTTACCGCCCCAGTCCCGCACTATCCCGAGAAGTTCGGCATTGCCGATATCGTTGGCCCCGCAGACCAGGCATCCGATAACGTCGAGCAGTCGATTTTTAGCATGGTTGATGACAGCCGGAGGAATGTCCTCGAATTGAGTTTCCAATATATTGGAAATCAGCCTGTCCAGATGAGTAATCGGTTCAATTTTGCTCATAGCTATCCTCTCAACCTTATTGTCGCAGCAACTCAGTAATCTGGTTTATATCTTGAATATTTTCCAGGTCCGCCACCATATCCCTGATCCGGGATATAGCCGGTTCTTGATAGTCCGCGTAAAGTGCACACTTTCTGAATTTGGCTTCCAGTTCGGCGGACGACTGGGGATTCTGAGGTTCACCCTTGGGATGTTCCACTTTATAACTGAAAGTGCTGCCGTCATTCATTTTCAGGACGACCTCCTGATAGCCAAACGGACCCGGTAATTCTTCTTGAGGGATGACTGACCATTTGATCTTTTTCATCAGGTTCCTGGTATCCGGGTCCTTTACAGCTTCATCAGTGAAGAAACTGAACTCTATATTGCCATGAATCAGTGACCGGCACAGACAGTATCCCATATTGAAGCGTCCCTGTACTCCTGTCTGCGGGTCCGGCGGAGCGGCATTCCTGCTCAGAACATGGGGCTGACGAAATTCGATAGCCGCTATCTGCCGCCAGTCGAATGAATGCTGCGCCCTTAACTGCTGCCCGGCATAAGCACCAAAATGGGAGATATGGGCGCAGGGATAATATTTGAACATCAGACCGGGTTTAATCAGATTCCAGGGATTTCCGAGTGAATCCAGCTTCTCTCGTTGGACCTCTGACGAAAGGGGTTCGAGTTTGCCGGAGAAAGCGTTATAGTATCCCCCGTGCCCCTCGATGACATCAGTCCCCGTAGCATCATAGCCTTTCAGAGCGAGGGTGACGGATTCGATACCGTTCCTGGCAGCGTTGCCGCCGTGGAGGTGGGCCGAAAAAGAGCCGAAATTGCGTATCAGACTGCAGGCCATAGTTGAGGCGATACCCAGGGCATTGATCATTTGCGGCTCAGTGAGTTTCAGTAATTTGGAGAGGGCCGTAGTAGCACCGATCACGCCCAGCGTACCCGTCCACTCCCAGCCGCGATTACCTACACCGCTATCAACAACCAGCAGGCCTATTTTGCCGTAAGCTTCGATGCCGAGACAGTAAGCCGTTAAAACGTCTTTACCTGACATATGGTATTTTTCAGCGACCGTCAGCAGCCCCGAGAAGGTGCCTGCGGTAGGATGGGCCAGGCCGGCGCTGGGGAAATCCAGGCAGTCATCGTAGTCCTGGGTATGAGCGGAGGTTCCATTGGTCAGAGCCGCCAGAGCACAACTCGCCCTGTATCTTCCTCCGATAACAGTCGCTTCTTCCGGCGACCGGCTTTCTTTAACCATCTCGCTCATTATCTTGCCGGATGGTTCCTGGCTGCCTGACATGGTCACCGCCAGGTAATCGAGTATAGCTTTTTTGGCGATTTTAATGGCTTCCTGCGGGATATCTGCGTAATTTGTCCGGTAGATAAAATTAGATAGTCCTTCTGTAAACATGATCAGCCCCCTCTATTTTGGAATAAATATCATCGTCTGCGACCGGTCTGAAAGGTCATAATAATATAACCCAAATATAACTCAAGCCGGCAACATGTGCAATCCAGACTCTGTGGCCGGAATTCTGGGCCTCACTAAAATCAAGGGACCGGTTTTTAGTTATTGGTGCTGCGGATTGGTGTTATAAAGAAGGGAAAAGTAGCCGGAAGCCCTAGAGTCAAGATAAGCGCGGACAGGAGACAGTTTAAGTTAGCTGCAGATTGCTATCCGCCGTGTCCTCATTGTAAAATGACCATAATTCGAATACTCTCACAGTGAGGTTAGCAGCTATGGAACAGGCAGCCGTTGTCAGCGCAGTACGCACACCTATAGGAAATTATCTGGGAGCGCTCAGAGATGTTCCGGCTTATGATCTGGCCGCCCTGGTCCTTAACGCAGCCGTCAAGCAAGCCGGAGTCGACCCCTCTGAAATCGAAGAGGTGGTTATGGGGCAGTGCTATCAGAGCGGAGAATACGTCAATATCGCCCGCCGTGCGCTGCTGCAGGCCGGCTGGCCGGCCACTATACCCGGTCTGACGGTCGACCGCCGCTGTAACTCCGGTATGGACGCCCTGGTTATCGGCGCCATGCAAATCCAGACCTCGGCCTCCCAAATCGTGGCTGTGGGCGGGGTCGAAAGCATGAGCAGCGCCGAGTTTTATATTCCCGGCAATGTTAAGTGGGGCGTGGGCAGGGGTTCCGGACTGTCTTATCCGGATGCGCCCAGAGGCCACGGCAGTCAGAGTCTGAACGGGTTGACCATCTACGACCGCATACAGCGTTCACGTCCGATGCACGTGCCCTCCGAAAGGTTCGGCGAAATGGTCTCCAATGTCAGCTGGGCTGACGACGCGGCAGCAGAGCTCAACATCACCCGCGAGGAATGTGACAGATGGGCGCTGGGTAGCCATCAAAAAGCAGTGGCAGCCATCAAGTCCGGCCGCTTTAAGGACTATATTGTGCCGGTCAGCGTCAAACGCGAAAAAGGCCGGGTAGAGGTAGTCGATACCGACGAAGGCCCCCGCACAGATACCTCTCTGGAGGCCCTGGCCAAACTGAAACCCATACTGGGAGGGGTCTGCACCGCCGGCAATTCCTCCTCTGAAAACGATGCAGCTTCAGCGCTGGTGCTGATGAGCGAGTCCGTCGCCAGGCAACGGGGAGTCAAACCGCTGGCTTATTTGAAGGCCTGGGCCCGGGCGGCTGAAGACCCCCGTCAAACGCCCAAAGCCGCTACGACCGCTTTCAAACTGGTGCTGCAGAAGGCCGGACTGACTGTGGACGACATCGAACTATTTGAAATTCAGGAAGCTTTCGCTTCTCAATGTCTGTACAACATCAAGACTCTGGGTATACCCGAAAACCGCTGGGACAGAATCAATGTCAATGGTTCAGGCATCTCGCTTGGGCACCCCCTGGGAGCCACTCTGGCTATGCGGGTAACCGCTCTGGTGCATGAGATGCAAAAACGCAATTTACGCTACGGTATGGTCGGTACCTGCGGGGCCGGAGGACTGTCCACGGTAGGTATATTCGAGAGAAGGTGAGTCTGACTAAAATAAAAAACTCCCCCTAAGAGCGCAGATTATTTGCCAGGCGTCGACCAGTTGTCAGCCGTCAGTCTCGAGAGAAGGCCACATCCTTTCTGTGTCTTCCCTTTGTTAAAGGGAAGGGCGAGATAAGGGTAGTGAGAAGTACTAAAAGCTAATTTGTCATTGCTGGAAGCCTCGAACGGCCAGGCTGAAATAGCTGGTCGTGAGGAGAAGCTGCCGGCCGGCTGCAGTCAGCCGGGTAATGTCAAGCATTTTGTGTAAATTGAAGAATGGGCTTTTCCTTCCATGTTTGATTTAGGTGATGAATAACTCCGTAGATGATTCGGTCAACACTG
>DAOUFH010000275.1:0-7623 GCA_034429955.1 Dehalococcoidales bacterium | reverse complement strand
CAAAGCGATAGGGGCGGAAATGGGGCTGTCCGAATGGCGTCTCAAGGGGCTGCGCATTATGGGACTGCTGCATGATGTCGGCAAAACGGCTATCCCGGCTGAAATCCTCAGCAAGCCCGGTAAGATCAGCCAGTATGAATTTAACATAATTAAGAACCATGCCAGCATCGGCTATGATATCCTGGAAAAAGTTGAGTTTCCCTGGCCGGTGGCTCAGGCCATCTTGCAGCATCACGAACGCCTGGATGGTTCCGGTTACCCGTCCGGATTAAAGGACAAGCAAATCATCCTGGAGGCCAAAATCCTGGGTGTGGCCGATGTGGTGGAAGCTATGTCGTCGCACCGGCCTTACCGTCCGGCGCTGGGGCTTTCCCAGGCTTTGAATGAGATTGAGCAGCAGGCCGGTATCCTCTATGACAGAGAGGTCGTGGAGGCCTGTTTGAGACTTTTGAGGGAGAGCGATTTTGTCTTTGAAAGATTGATGACTGCGGCGTCTTCTCCGCAAGAGACGGTTAACGCCGGCGGTTAGAAGATTCCACCGGTAATCTCAGAGGTGTATAAGGTTCAACTTGGGATGCCGGTTGAAAATATAAAAAAGGGAGGAGAAAAATGAAAAAAGTTTTAATTGTCAGTCTTTTGCTGGCGCTGGTCATGACCATGGTCATGCCTACTGCGGCGTTGGCCGCCCGTCCGTGTCAGTCCGCTTTTTCTGCCGAAGGCTATCTGACCGGTATAGACACCGGTAATGTCAGGGAACTGGGCAGAACCGGCTACTGGCTGGTACGGGACCGTCATATCACCGGACAGTTTACGGACGGTGACATGGGCAATGCCCCCTTCGTCTTGACCTACAGCGGGATTTTTGCTCTGCAGACCCAGGCCGGCGATCTGGTCGGCAAGCTTGAAAGCGGGCGTAGTACCTTGCTGGTGACCGCTTCCGTGCAACCTTTGTCCATGGTAGATATGGGTGGTTTCAGTTTGCCCTGCCTGACTATTGAGGGCCAGTGGATAGGAGTGAAAAACCTGCGGGCCTCGGGCTCTTTCCAGGCCAGCCTGATTTTTGTGCCCACTGCGGACGGCCATGTCGATTATATCGTGGCCAGTTCAATGGTGATGAGCGGCAAATATCTGGGCCGCCGCTAATTTAGATACCGTTAACCGCCGGCTGTTAAAAATGGCCAAAGGTTAATTGTAGGGAGAGTAATATTTATAGAGACCCACGAGGAAACTCGTGGGTCTCTATATTTTCTTTAAAACTTTTCAGTCAGACTTTTTATCCTGGTATGTAACGGCAACCGGCAAAAAATGCTATAAAATTGCCGTATAACCGGCCAATAAGCGGACTTTTTCGGACTTTGGCGGGGTTGCTCTTTCCGGTGGCTTATCCGAGTCGAAAATCAGACTTGCGTATAAGATACTTGACAATGTAGATATAGTATGGCACTATGTAAAATGTTGGCGGCAAGCATTTGCCGCCAGCCTATTTTATTGGTCGGGAGAGGAATTATGTCTCCAGAAATTAAATCGGCCGGTGGTCCGGCAGTTGCTGAAAAGGCCGCGGCCAAACCTAAAATAACGGTATTTCATTGCTTTAACGCTATCAACGATGTGACTTTTGCGGAAGGCACTGACTATGAACTCGAGAGCATCAAGCTGCCCTGCTCCAGTATGATGAGGGAAGTCGTTATGCTGAAAGCCTTTGAAAGCGGAGCGGATGCAGTGGTAGTGGTGACCTGCCCGGAGGGCGCCTGCCGTTATTTACAGGGCAATTTACGTAATGCCAAACGGGTAGCCAGGGTCAAGAAAATCCTGGATGAGATCGGTCTGGGGGCCGGACGGCTTAACCAGTACAGCATCCCGCATGGCGACCAGGCCATGGCAAATAGTATAATAAAAAAGACTCTGCAAGAGATTGCCGTGATGGGACCCAATCCGGCAGCGTAGAATATATTAGGGAGCAAAATCGTGATAACCGGTGAACAAAAACCTTTAGCTGAAATAAAGGCCAAGTTAAGTAACTATTCCAGGGTACTGATTCTGGGCTGCGGCACCTGCGTCAAGACCTGCTTCGCCGGCGGCGAAGATGAAGTGGCCACGCTGGCCTCTTCCCTCAGGCTGGCTTTCAAAAAGGACGGACGGAATATCAAAATTTCCGAGCTGACCATCGAAAGGCAGTGCGAGGATGAGTTTATTAAAGAGGCAGCCGAAGCCATTTCTCAGAACGAGGCTGTGCTGTCCCTGGCTTGCGGTGTAGGCGTCCAGATGGTGGGCAGCCGCTACGTTAAAGTGCCTGTCCTGCCGGGTGTGAATACCACCTTCATGGGAATTCTGGAGAAGCCCGGTCTTTTCCTGGAGCGTTGCCTGGGTTGCGGTGATTGTTTTGTGGATAAATTCGGCGGATTCTGCCCTATCAGCCGTTGCGCCAAGAAGCTCTTCAACGGGCCCTGCGGCGGTTCGCATGACGGCAAATGTGAAGTCAATCCCGAGACCGATTGTGTCTGGCAGCAAATTATCGATAAGGCCACGGCACAGGGTACTTTGAAAAATATTATGGAATATGTGCCCCCCAAGGACTGGCGTACCAGTTATGCCGGCGGGCCGCGCAAAATTGTTAGAGAGGACCATGTGATATGAACGGCAGTAAATTACAACAACTCCTTACTCAGGGTAAATTTGCTGTAACGGCTGAGGTAGGACCTCCGCGCGGCGCCGATGCCGAGGTGGTCCGCAGCAAAGCCAAATCTCTGCTCGGCTATGTCGATGCCGTCAACGTTACCGATAACCAGACCGCCATCGTCAGGATGTCCAGCATCGCGGCCTGTGTGCATTTGAAAGAGTTGGGAATCGAGCCGGTAATGCAGATGGTCACGCGCGACCGTAACCGCATCGCTTTGCAGTCCGATATCATGGGCGCTTATTCCCTCGGTATTCGTAATATGCTCTGCCTGTCCGGCGACCATCAGACCTTCGGCAGCCAGCCGCAGGCGATGAATGTTTTCGATATCGACTCCATGCATCTGCTGCGGACGGTCAAAGATATGCGGGACGAGGGCCTGGATATGAGCGGTTTCAAGTTGGCCGGAGCTCCTCAGATGTTTATCGGCGCCGCCGAGAACCCCTTTGCCGACCCCGCCTCTTACCGGGTTGCCAGGCTGGCCAAGAAAATCGCGGCCGGCGCTGATTTCATTCAGACCCAGTGTATTTACGATGTGGCCCGCTTCAAGCAATGGATCAGCCAGGCGGCTGATGAAGGTCTGACTGAAAAAGTTTATATCATGGCCGGTATCACTCCTCTGAAGTCTGCTCGCATGGCCAAATATATGGCTGAAAATGTCTCCGGGATACGGATTCCGGCTGATTTGATAAAGCGTATGGAAGGCGTGCCGAAGGAACAGGCCGCAGCTGAGGGCCTCAAAATCGCGGTGGAAACCATTCAACAGGTGCGTGAAATGAAAGGCGTTAAGGGCCTGCATATCATGGCGATTGAGTGGGAAGAAAAAGTCCCCGAGATTATCCAGGCGGCCGGTCTGTATCCCAGACCGCAACTTTAAGCTTGATTTCGAACCTGCCCGCTCCAGTTGATTATAAACAGTGGAGCGGCGGGCGTCATAAAAATATTATTCGGTCGGTATCTCGTTACCGGCAAAATATAAACCGTGCCGGTTTTATGATAGACGGTTAACAGGGAGTCTCAGATGCCCAAGAAATATCATATTCATACGCAAAAAACCGATCCCCGTTTCCATCCCATCGGTAAATATGCCACCATCGAGTTCAGAGAGGACTGCGCCGGCAGTTGCCGGCAGTGCGTCAAGAAGCAGTGCGTCTATAATATCTTCAAAGATAACTTTACGCACTGGAGCAACATGGATTCCCCAGAGTTTTTGTATATCTGCAAGAGCTGCTACCGCTGCGTCGAGAACTGCACCAAAGGCATTTTCTCGATGGCTATCAACCCTGAATACCGCACTCTGGGAGATGATTACTGGACGGCCAATATCATCAATACTACCTGGGCTCAGGCTCATACCGGCGCCATTCCTGTCTCCGGGGCCGGTTACCGCGGCAAATTCTCCGCTCCCGGTTTCGATTCCATCTGGACCGATATGTCTGAAATCGTGCGTCCTACCCGTGACGGTATCCATGGACGTGAATATATCAGCACTATAGTTGAGCTCTCCAGGCGTCCGGCCAGGCTGAAAGTACGGCCTGACGGCAGTCTGGAAGGGACGGATGCTCCCATTCTGGAGATTCCCCTGCCGGTCACTTTACAGCAGCCCTCCTTCGGCGTGCTTTCTCAGAACGTCCTGCTCGCCATGGCTGCGGCCGCCCATGAGGTAGGCACTTTCCTGTTCATCCGCCCTGAAAGCTATACTGCGGAGTTCGCCGGGTATGCCTCGGCCCTGGTCCCCTGCCTGAACGGGCAGAACCTGGAACAGTACAGTGCCCTGGCAAAAGCCAGCCGCCTGGTGGAACTGGCTGACAGTCCTGATATTGAAAAACAGATCGCCCGCCTGCGTGAGATTAATCCGGCGGTGTTTGTCGCTGTCGGTGTGACTCTGGATGCCGGGGCAGCCGGCCGGGTCGCCCAGCTGGCGGATTTAAAAATAGACACGTTGCATTTTTATGCCAGCGATAACGGACGCGAACAGAAAGCCGAGTCTCCCCGCTATTTGAAAGATATGATCCGGGAGGTCCACCTCAAGCTGGTGGAAAAGCGCGTTCGCCATAACCTGAATCTGATATTCGGCGGCGGTGTGGCCGCGGCTGAGCATCTGGCCAAATCACTGGTCTGCGGCGCTGATGCCGTGGCGATCGATATTCCGGCTCTGATAGCTCTGGAATGCCGGGTCTGCTACCGCTGCAAGAAAGGCAAGCCCTGCCCGGTCAAGCTGGAAGCAGTGGAAGTACCCTGGGGCTGCCAGCGCATCGTTAATCTGCTGGGCGCCTGGTATAACCAGCTGCTGGAGGTCATGGGTGCCTGCGGCATCCGTGAAGCCCGCCGTATGCGCGGCGAGGTGGGACGCTCGATGTGGTTTGCCGATCTGGAACGCGACAGTTTCGAGCCGCTCTTCGGCGCCAGGAAAGGTGAATAAACGCCTTTTGAAAAATGAAATTCCATCCTCCGGTTACTCCTGTCAAGGGAACGCAGGATGAGAACATTGATGGGTATATAGATGAAAACAGTAAAAAATAGCACCGGTTCAAAATGCAGCCTGACGGAAACCGTCAAGACTCCTTCCCGCTATCGCAATCCGATAGGCAAATATATCGTCAAACGCAGCTCCGCCTGCATTAATTGCGGTCTGTGCGCCAAACTGTGCCCTTACGGCGTGCATCTGCGCTATCAGGACTATTCTCAGCCGGTACGTCCCCTGGACTACCGCTGTATAGGTACCAAATGCGCTGAAAATGACTTTTATTGTGTTAAGAACTGCCCTCAGCAGGCGCTCAGTGTGGCCCTTAACCCGATTCTGGATACCATCGGTGATTACCGCTGGACGGCTGAAATGATCATCGCCCACTGGTACATGGCCGAGACCGGGGAGTTGCCCCAGGTCGACCTGGAGTACAGCCTGGGTTATTCCGGAGGCGGTTTTGATAAACTGCGTTTCCGTATTCCCGACCCTAAAGACTACCTGGACATTCCCGATGAGGAAATCGATACCAGTGTGGTATTGAATAAACGTAAAGACGGCCGTCCCGAGCGAGTTATTTCGCATCCCTGTTACAGCGGCGGGATGTCCTTCGGTTCGACCGCTCTGTCAGTGCTGGTAGGGCGTGCCCGGGCCGCTAAAAGACTGAACTCCTTCACCTGCACCGGTGAGGGCGGCTATCCTGACGCCTTCGTCCCCTACCGTGATAACATCATCACCCAGGTGGCTACCGGTCTTTTCGGCGTCAGGGAGGAAACCATCCGTTACGCTCCCATCGTCGAGTTTAAATATGCCCAGGGCGCCAAACCCGGTCTGGGCGGTCATCTGCTGGGCGATAAAGTCACCCCGGAAGTAGCCAAGATACGTGAAACTGTGGTGGGCAGTTCGCTCTTTTCGCCTTTCCCCTTCCACAGCGTTTACTCAGTGGAAGACCATAAGAAACATCTGGACTGGATCAAGCACACCAATCCCAAGGCCCTGGTCTCGGTGAAAGTCTCTACTCCCAGCGATGCCGATATGGTGGCGGTGGGCAGCTATTATGCCGGAGCCAATATCGTTCATTTCGACGGCAGCTACGGCGGGACCGGCGCCGCTCCCGATATCGCCAAGAAGAATATCGCCATGCCCATCGAGTATGCTATTCCCAAGGTCCACCGCTTCCTGAAGGCCGAGGGCGTACGCGATGAGCTGTGTTTGATTGCCAGCGGCGGTATCCGCAACGCCATGGATGTCGCCAAAGCGATTGCTATGGGTGCCGACGGCTGTGTTATCGGTACGGCTGAACTGGTGGCCCTGGAATGCGTGCGTTGCGCCAACTGCGAGAGCGGACGCGGCTGCGCCCGCGGTATCGCCAGCACGGATAAGGAACTGGGACACCAGATTTCCGAGGAATATACTGAGAACCGTATCGTTAATATGTATTCCGCCTGGCGCAAACAGTGGTGTGAGATCCTGCGCAGCTACGGCATGCGCAGCATCAAAGAGCTGGTGGGACGCTCCGATCTGCTCGTGCATATGGACTATCTGGACGAGGAAGAGAAGCGTAAATATCAGCCTACACCGGTCAAGAAACTGGTAATTTAATCTTGCGGCAGCCTCTCCCGATAGGCAGAGTCGCTGCGGCTATTGTGATTTAGTAAGGATATTGTTATGCGTGATATAACTGAAATGCTGGATGAGATAACGGCTTCCCGGGCGAAAATGGCCTGGAACACCCGCGAGACTCACAAGTCCGCCGAAGAGGGCGGCTGCGGCGTGACCGGCTTTATCGCCTCTATTCCCATCAGCGGTAAACATATCTACGAACCCTCCGTTCAGATGCACAACCGCGGCAACGGCAAGGGCGGCGGCATTGCGGCTGTAGGTCTGGACGCTGCTTCACTGGGCGTCCAGCCTGAAGTGCTGGAGAACAGCTACATGCTGCAGGTGGCTTTGCTGGATTCCAAAGTGGCCGGCGAGGTTGAGAAGTCCTGCATAGCACCCTATCTGGATGTGCAAAAAAGCGGTATGATTCCGACCGTCGACGACTATCGCGATATCAAAGGGCTGGATATCCGTCCACCCGATGTCATGCGTTATTTTGTGCGGGTCAAACCCGCTGTTTTGGATAAATTTATTGCGGAAAACAAGCTGGAGGCGCTGGATCCCCGCCGGGCTGAAGATGAGTTCATCTATCAGAATTCCGCCCGTCTGAACGAGCAGTTCTATGCTTCTCTGGGCGAGAAGCAGGCCTTTGTGCTTTCTCACAGCCGCAACGTTATGATTTTAAAAATCGTGGGCTATGCCGAGCTGGTCGCCAAATACTACCTGCTGGACAATTTCAAGGCGCACGGCTGGATCGCCCATCAGCGTTATCCCACCAAAGGCCGTGTCTGGCATCCGGGCGGCGCTCATCCTTTCATAGGCATGGATGAGGCCCTGGTGCATAACGGCGACTTTGCCAACTATTCTTCCATTACAGAATATC
>DAOUFH010000274.1:0-3640 GCA_034429955.1 Dehalococcoidales bacterium | reverse complement strand
GGGAATCTCATCGGAATTCTCTCTGGAGAAAACTTTAACGTTGATGACCTTGCCCCATTCGCCGTGCGGCACTCTCAAGGAAGTGTCTTTCACTTCGCGGGCTTTCTCACCGAAGATGGCGCGCAGCAGTTTCTCTTCGGCGGACAGTTCGGTCTCACCCTTGGGACTGATTTTACCCACCAGGATATCGCCCGGGTTCACTTCGGCGCCGATGCGGATAATGCCGTGCTCATCCAGTTCGCGCAGGCTTTCCTCGCCTACGTTGGGGATATCGCGGGTTATCTCTTCCGGCCCCAGCTTGGTATCGCGGGCTTCAACCTCATGTTTTTCGATGTGTATCGAGGTGAACTTGTCGTTTTCCACCAGGCGGGAGCTGAGAACGATGGCGTCCTCATAGTTATAGCCTTCCCAGCTGGCGAAAGCGCAGATCAGGTTATGGCCCAGGGCCAGTTCGCCGTTTTCGATGGCCGAGCTGTCGGCCAGTATCTGGCCGAATTTCACCCGGTCGCCTTTGTTGACGATAGGTTTCTGGGTGATGCAGGTGCCCTGGTTGGTGCGCACGAATTTCATTAAATTATAAACGTCTTCTTTGCCGTCATCCTTGGTGACCACGATTTTGGAACCGGTCACCGAGGTCACCGTGCCGTCGCTCAGGGCGAACAGCAGCTGGCCGCTGTGTCTGGCCGCTTCGGCTTCCATGCCGGTAGCTACCAGCGGGGCTTCGGCGCGTACCAGCGGTACGGCCTGGCGTTGCATGTTGGCGCCCATCAGGGCGCGGTTGGCATCATCATGCTCCAGGAAGGGGATCAGGGCCGTAGCCACGCTGACGATCTGTTTGGGTGAAACATCCATCAGGTCCACTTCTTCCGGTTTGCAGAACATGTAGTTTTCAGACTTGCGGGCTTCCACTGTTTCGCTCAGGAACTGCCCTTTATCATCCAGTATGGCGTTGGCCTGGGCTACGGTGTAGTTGTCCTCTTTATCGGCGGACATGTAATGCACGTCATCCGAAACGAAGGGAGCAACCTGCACTTTGAAGGCCGGCATTTTGGAGATTTTGGCAAAAGCCTTGGCGTTGACGGCCGTACCTTCTTTGACCAGGGTCTTGCCGTCGCTGTCCTTGATGGTCTCGCGGACGGTGCGGTCGACCAGGCGCTGGTCGCTGTTATCCAGCTCTTTAATAACGGTACGGTAGGGGCTTTCGATGAAGCCGTACTCATTGATCTTACTGTATGTCGCCAGGGAGCCGATAAGGCCGATGTTGGGGCCTTCCGGAGTCTCGATGGGGCAGATGCGTCCGTAGTGAGAGTAGTGCACATCACGTACATCGAAGCCGGCGCGCTCTCTGGAGAGGCCGCCGGGACCCATGGCGGAAAGACGGCGCTTGTGGGTGACTTCGGCCAGCGGGTTGGTCTGGTCCATGAACTGGGAAAGCTGGGAGCCGCCGAAGAACTCGCGCACGGCTGCCACGACCGGGCGGATATTGACCAGCGCACTGGCGGTCACGGCCTCGGTGGGGATAATGCTCATGCGTTCCTTGACCACTCTTTCCAGCCTCAGCAGACCGATGCGGAACTGGTTTTGCAGCAGTTCGCCCACCGTTCTCACGCGGCGGTTGCCCAGATGGTCGATGTCGTCACCATGGTCTTTGCCGTTGTTGATTAAAATAATATGGCGGATGATTTCGATGATGTCCTCGCGGGTCAGGGCGCGGATATCCTCGCTGACATTGACGCCCAGGCGGGTGTTGAGCTTGTAGCGTCCCACATTGCCCAGGTCGTAGCGAGTTTCATCGAAGAACAGGTTATTGATAAGTTTGCGGGCGTTGTCCAGGTTGGGGGGGTCGCCCGGTCTCAGTTTGCGGTAAATGTCGATGAGGGCCTCGTTCTCATCCTTGACGCCCATATCCCGGTCGATGGTGGTCTTCATATATTGATGGTCCGGGTGGACATCGACCTCCGCGAACAGTTTCATCAGTTCGTCATCGCTGCCGAAGCCGATGGCGCGCAGCAGGGTGCTCATGGGAATTTTGCGCTTGCCGTCGATCTTGCCGGCGATGACATCGCGGTTGCTGGTCTCGAACTCCAGCCAGGCTCCGCGGGTGGGAATGACCTTGCCGGAGCACAGGATGCGGCCGGTGGTGGGGTCTTCCTTGGCGGTGAAGTAGACGCCGGGGGAGCGCAGCAGCTGGCTGACTACGATTCTCTCAGCGCCGCTGGTGATGAAGGTGCCTTTGGCGGTCATCAGAGGAATATCGCCGAAGAAGAGGTCCTGTTCCTTGATCTCGCCCGTCTCCTTGACCAGCAAACGGGTGCGGACGTAGAGCGGGGCTGAGTAGGTCAGGTCCTTCTGCCGGCATTCCTGCTCATTGTAACGGGGCTCGCGAAACTCATAGCCCATGAAACTGAGTTCAAGACGGTTACCGGTAAAATCCTTGATAGGTGATATTTCGTCAAATAGCTGGCGTAAACCTTTTTCCTGAAACCAACGAAAGGAATTAAGCTGGACTTCTATCAGGTTAGGGACTTCCAGAATCTGGGGCAGATGGGAAAATGACTTGCGGCCATCAGATGTTCCGGGTCCGACACGCATAGATACCATTAAGAACTCCTTAAACTAAATTTAAGATTAAATTTTCCGTACCTGGCGGTACTAAAAGGCAATAGGGGACACTAAAATATAGTGCGGTTTGAAAAGTTTATAGCTGAAGGGCATAATCACAAATTATAACTATAACATTGATGACAAAAAATGTCAAGCCTACCCATTCACCTGCTGGAAAATTTACTCGCTATGAACAGGAAGGCCACGCAGAAAGACTATTTAATTACCGTTGACAGAAAAGATTATAGCACACCCTTTTTTATTTTGTGAAGTGGTATGGAGAGGGGGAAGAAGAGGATGTTTTTACCAGACAAGGAGCTTGTGGATTAATAGAGGTTTAGACTGATAGCGGTTAGACCTTTAGAAGAGAAGGTGAGTATTTAGTCTTTCGTTTTTAGTTGCGGGTAAAGGTGAAATTGTTAGCTGCTAGTTCCTGACTTTCCCACTTTAACAAAGGGGGAATACAAGGGGGATTTTTACCGCCGGTCATCAAAATCCATCCTTAATCCTTCCTTTAGAAAAGGAAGGTAATTCATAAATCATTAATCCTGATTCACACCGGTTCCCATTGAGTTATTGGTACTTATGGGTGGCATTGGTATGTTGGTATTTATTCCCCCTTTACCCTATAATCGTAATAGCAAATATTTACACAAGGAGATTAGTATGACACCCGAAGAGATGATGAAAGAGATTACCGATCTGAAAAAGAAGGTCCAGAGATTGGAAGACCTTGAAGCCATCAAATATTTACAGAGAGCTTACGGCTACTATCTGCAGCACTACATGGCTGAAGATTTGAGTGATTTATTTGCCGACCATCCAGAGACCGAGTTGAAGATCGCTGCCGGTACTTTCAAGGGCAAAGAAGCCGTTACCCGTTTGTTCCATCAGGGACAGAGCGGCCAGATCGACCGTTTCCAGCACCCCAAATTCCTGCATCAGGTTATGCAGCTCAGTGGTGTAGTTGACGTTGACCCGGACGGACAGAGAGCCAAAGGCCGCTGGTACGGCTTCGGCGCCAATGCTTTCCCCA
>DAOUFH010000273.1:0-4805 GCA_034429955.1 Dehalococcoidales bacterium | reverse complement strand
AGGCGGGTATAAACTATCAGCAAGAGTCCGAGACACAGGCAGGCCATGATTCCGCAAAAACCAATCGTACAAACCGGAGAAGGCTCTATACAGGGCAGCTATGAGGACGGCGTAGCCGTATTCAAGGGAGTGGCTTATGCCGCCCCGCCCGTGCACAGCGCCAGATGGCAGCCACCCCAACCCCCTCTGCCGATAAAGGGCCTTTATCAGGCGGAGCATTATTCAGCCTCCGCACCTCAAAATCCGAGCAGCGCCGCCCGCTTTAAAGAATTCGTGGTAGAAGGACCTCAAAACGAAGACTGCCTGTACCTGAATATCTGGACGCCGGCTGTCGATAACGCTCTCAGACCGGTGATGGTCTGGATACACGGCGGACTGTTCACCATGGGATCGGGGTCGCAGAGCGCTTTTACAGGCTGCGATCTGGCTAAAAAGCAGGGCGTGGTAGTTGTCACGCTCAACTACCGTCTTGGGCTGCTGGGTTTTCTCAATCTGGCAGAGGTGAGCAGCGGCCGACTTACCGCCGGCGGCAATGAAGGGCTGCAGGACCAGATCGCCGCCCTGAAATGGCTGAAAACCAATATCGCCGCTTTCGGCGGCAATCCAGACAATATCACCCTGTTCGGAGAATCGGCCGGAGGAGCCGCCATCGCCTGCCTGATGTGCATGCCTGCAGCACAGGGGCTCTTTCACAAAGCTGTTATGCAGAGCAATATATGGACCTTTATCTCCAGGGAAGAAGCTGCGGAGAACGCGCGCAGGGTGCTGGCTGAACTGGAGATAAGCGAGCAGGAATGCCCCAAACTGCTGAAACTGCCGGTAGAACGCTTATTGGCAGTGCAGCAGCGCCTGACCGGCGGCAAGACCGGAAAAATCAGAATCGGGCCGGTCATCGATGGCAGGCATCTGCCCGGATCACCTCTGGCAATCTTCCGAGATGGCGGAGCAGCCGGTATCCCCCTGCTGGCCGGGACCAACCTGGAAGAAACACGCCTTTTCCGGGCCTTGAACCGGGAGCGGGAAGAGTACAATCCAGCAGTAGCTGAAAAGATACGTCTGCAGACCGAGGCACTCTTCAGACGTCCGACCCTGGCCATGCTGGAAGCGCACTGCTGCAACCGGCGGCCAGGTTATGCCTACCTCTTCCGCTGGCAATCTCCGGCGCTGAAAGGCGCTCTGGGGGCCTGTCACGGTCTGGAAATCGGGTTCATCTTCGGGACATATGATGAGGAATTCTGCGGTCGGGGACCTGCCGCCGACCGTCTTTCAGCGGAGATACAGCAATACTGGACCGCCTTCGCCCGCAGCGGTTCACCCGCCGGGGACTGGCCGCAATACTGTGAGCAGGGCTTCATAAAAGAGCTAGGGTGAGTATATAGTCTTTAGTTATTCGTTATTCGTTATTCGTTATTCGTTTAAAAAGTTAAATCCTTGAAACTTAAAACCTATAACTTAATACTCACCTTTTTTCCTTTCCCCTTTATGATTTGCATCATAGATGGACTTTTGTTCCATTGCATAAAATGAAACTGTAACCAGTCAAACAACGCCGAATTTCAGAGCAAAATTAAGGAATAAGGAGTTGCAAAATGTCTGATATGTTTTGTTTTCAATGCGAACAGACGGCTATGGGCACAGGCTGCACCAAAAGCGGGGTGTGTGGAAAAAATCCGGCAGTAGCCGGAACACAGGATCAGTTGACCTCAGACTTAATCCAGTTGGCGAGAGCAGCCGCAGGCAAAGACCCCGGCCAAACAGCCGGCGAATTGATGATGCAGGGCCTTTTCATGACCGTTACCAACGTGAATTTCGATGCGGAGGCGATCACCGCCCTGTCCTTGAAAATCAAGGCCGAAACCGCCCGGCTGGGCGGAGCTCCGGCTTATGATCCGGCTGCTCTTTTCAGCGGAGACCCGGATACAGTCTCCCTGCGTTCTACCTTGCTGTTCGGACTGCGCGGTACAGCGGCTTACGCCTGGCACGCCTATGTGCTGGGTAAAGTCGACCGGGAGGTCATAGACTGGCTTTTCACCGGAATGAGAGCGATCGGCTCCGACCACAGCGTAGAGGAATGGCTGGGGCTTTTAATGGACTTCGGCGGAATCAATCTGAAATCCATGGCCGCACTGGATGAGGCCAATACCTCAGCTTATGGTCATCCCGTCCCGGTCAAGGTCCCGCTGACCATCGAAAAGGGGCCTTTCATCGTGATCACAGGTCACGATTTACTCGACCTGAAACAGCTGCTGGAACAGAGCGCCGGACAGGGGGTTAATATTTATACCCACGGCGAAATGCTGCCGGCCCACGGCTACCCCGAACTGAAAAAGTACCCACATCTCAAGGGCAATTTCGGCACGGCCTGGCAAAACCAGCTGAAGGAATTCGACGGCATTCCGGCGCCTGTCTTGTATACCACCAACTGCCTGATGCCGCCCAGAGCCAGCTATGCTGACAGGATTTTCACCACTTCGGTAGTGGGCTATCCCGGGCTGAAGCATATCCCGGAAGTCAACGGCAAGAAAGACTTCACCCCGGTCATCAAAAAAGCCCTGGAACTGGGCGGCTATACCGCAGACCGGGAGATGACCGGCATCAACGGCGGTAAAACCGTGATGACCGGATTCGCCCGTAACACCGTGCTGGGCGTGGCCGATAAAGTTATCGAGGCGGTGAAATCCGGCGCCATCAAACACTTCTTCCTGGTAGGCGGCTGCGATGGAGCCAAACCCGGACGCAATTATTACACCAATTTTGTCAAGGACACGCCCAAAGACACCGTAGTCTTGACTCTGGCCTGCGGTAAATACAGGTTCAACGACCTGGATATCGGCGCAATCGGCGGACTGCCCAGAATCATGGATATCGGTCAATGCAACGACGCCTATTCCGCAGTCAAGATAGCACTGGCCCTGGCAGATGCTTTTAAGGTAGGAGCCAATGACCTGCCGCTGACTCTGGTGCTGTCCTGGTACGAGCAAAAGGCGGTAGCTATCCTGCTGACGCTGCTTTCGCTGGGCATCAAGAACATTTACCTGGGGCCTTCGCTGCCGGCGTTTATATCACCCAATGTGCTGAAAGTGCTGGTGGAAAAGTTCGATATCAAACCCATCAGTACTCCCGAGGCCGATATGGCGGCGATACTGGGAAAATAGAGTAAAAAGTTCTGAGTTTCAGGTTTTAAAGGTGATAAAGCAGGGGTGGCGGTTTTCAAGATCGCCACCCCTTATTATTTCACAGATTACATTTCCTTCAGTCTGACAACCAGTTATTAGCTATCAGCCTACAGCTTTCAGTACATCGTTGTTCGTCGTTCGTGATTAGATTTTCAGCGGTTAGATGCTTAGACTACTAGCTTGTAGATTTCAGACTATCTGCCACTACCGACTTTTCTTCGCCTTTCCCTTTAGCCAGGGGAAGATACATACTCGACGCTTATCAAAATCCCTCTCTAACTCTCCCTTTTCTAAGGGAGAGGATTTACCTGAAGGCTGACGGCTGCCAGCCATTTTATCAGATTCAGGCAACTAATACGTTCGCGATTACGCTGTTTTCTTGAATTTCGGTTATTCGCATCTTGTATTTATTCGTTTATTGGTACTTATTGGTGGCATTGGTAGTATTGGTAGTATTTGATATTGGTAGTATTCGGTATTCTTACTCCCCCTTTCCCACTCCGCCGGCATATGCTATATTAGGGTTATCAATCCACCCCGTGAGGCAAAAGCAATGTCCCAAAGCGAGTATATCCTGGCGATTGACGCGGGCACTACTATGTGTACCGCTTTGCTGGTGGACAGGAACGGACGGGTGATTGCCGCCTCCTCAAGGGAAATCCCTCAGATTTTTCCTCAGCCGGGCTGGGTAGAACAGGACCCGCTGGAAATCTTTCGCACCGCAGTGGAAACAGCCGGAGAAGTGCTTCAGAAACAGGGTATCGCTGCCGGACAGGTCAAAGGACTGGGCATCACCAACCAGCGTGAGACCACGGTAGTCTGGGAGAAGCAAAGCGGGCAGCCGGTCTATAATGCCATCGTCTGGCAGTGCCGCCGTACCGCCGCCATCTGTGAAGACCTGAAAAAACGCGGGCTGGCCGGTCTGATTCAATCTAAAAGCGGGCTGGTTATCGATGCTTATTTTTCCGCCACCAAGATACGCTGGATACTGGACCATATCCGGGACGGACAAAAAAGGGCTGAAGCGGGAGAACTGCTTTTCGGCACTGTCGATAGCTGGCTGATCTGGAAACTGAGCGGAGGGCGGCTGCATGTGACCGATTACAGTAACGCCAGCCGTACGCTGCTTTTCAATATCCATACCCGGCAGTGGGACCCCGAACTGCTGGAGATGCTGAACATACCGCCGGCCCTGCTGCCGGAAGCCGGCGATTCCAGCCGGATTTTTGGAGAAACCCTGGCAGGACTGCCGGCAGAGCAGCCGCTGCCGATCGCCGCCGCTGTGGGCGACCAGCAGTCGGCACTGTTCGGACAGGCCTGTTATGAGGGCGGCCAGGCCAAGAACACCTACGGCACCGGCTGTTTTGTGCTGATGAACAGCGGGAACCAAGCTGTTAAGTCTGAATACGGGCTTATCAGTACCATCGCCTGGGGAGTGCCGGGCCGCCTCAGCTATGCCCTGGAAGGCAGTATTTTCGTTACCGGCTCGGCAGTGCAATGGCTGAGAGACAATCTGAAAATTATAGATAATTCCGCCCAGAGTGAGGCTATGGCACTGGCGGTGCCCGATAACGGCGGAGTCTACTTCGTGCCGGCTTTCACCGGCCTGGGAGCGCCGCACTGGGACAT
>DAOUFH010000272.1:0-9616 GCA_034429955.1 Dehalococcoidales bacterium | reverse complement strand
AAGACTTCCTGAAAAGAGTCAAAGGTTCGCTCGAGTTGGTCGACCGCGGACTAAACCGCTTTAGAGAAGGAGCAACAGTACCTTCTGAACCCTAATTTTGAGTTCAAATTAGTTTGACAAGCTATCGTATATGTGATAATTTGGTTAAAACTGTACTACATAGATTATCTAATACCATACAAATATAATATTTTGTATGGATGTACAGTGTAAAAATAGTAGAAATAAATACAGGAGGGGATATGAGCTTGAAAAAGGTCAGTTTGACGATCAATGGCGTCAAAAAGCAGTTTTCAGTTGACGAAAATAAAGTTCTTCTTGATTTACTGCGTGAGGACCTTCATTTGACCGGCGCAAAACAGTCCTGCGACCGGAAAGGTCAGTGCGGTGCCTGCACCGTAGTGGTGGACGGCAAAGCCGTGCGTTCATGTTTGAAAAAGGTGGTTGACCTGGAAGGAGCCGATGTTATCACCGTCGAAGGACTGGGAACTCCGGATAACCCTCATTTAATACAGGAAGCTTATGTCCTGGCAGGCGCAGTGCAATGCGGATTTTGTACACCCGGCATGATTATGGCGACCAAGGCCCTCCTGGACCAGAATAATAATCCGGATACAGCTGCAATAAAGAAAGCTTTGGCCCGTAACCTTTGCCGCTGCACCGGCTATAAGAAGATTATCGATGCGGTGAAACTGGCCGGACAATTCATCAGGGGTGAAAACAGCCCTGCCAAAGTACGCAAAAATCTGAAGAACAAAATGATTGGGGAATCGCATCCGCGTCCTTCAGCTATGATTAAAGCCTGCGGTGTGGCCCAGTTCGGGGCCGATATACATCTGCCCGGCGCTCTGGAACTGGCAGTTGTACATTCGACCGAATATCATGCCAAAATTAAAAAACTGGATACCTCACAGGCTCTTAAAATGCCCGGCGTAGCCGGCATCGTTACCGCCGACGATATCAAAGGTACCAACCGTATCAGAGTGATTGCGACCGACCAGCCGTTGCTGTGCGAAGATGTCGTCAGGACCTATGGCGACCCCATTGCTATTGTAGCAGCTGAAACCAGAGACCAGGCCAGAGCTGCGGCAGCCGCGGTTAAAGTTGAATATGAACCTCTGCCGGTAATGCTTACTCCCCAGGAATCACTGGCGGATAAGGCCTATCAAATCCATAAACATTCTCCCAACCTCTGTTATACCCAGCCGCAAATCAGAGGCGATGTTAAAAAAGCGCTGGCTGAATCGGCAGTGGTGATCGAGGGGCATTTTTCGACCCAGATGAACCATCAATCACCTCTGGAGCCCGAAGTCAGTCTGGCCTATTTCGAAGGCCAGGGAAAAGATGTGACTCTGGTTGTGGTTGGTCGCAGCATCAATATCCACGCTACTGCGGCACAAATCAAGGAAGCCGTCGGGGCGGATAAGGTGCGCTATATCGAACCCTTCGTAGGCGGTCAGTTCGGCATCAAAGCGACTGTTTCGACAGAAGGCATCGTCGGCGCTGCCGCTATGCATTTCAAAAAAGCAGTCAGATATATCCCCAGTTTACAGGAATCGATGTGGATGTCATCGAAACGTCATCCCTTTGATATGCAGGTCAAGCTGGGTGCCACCCAGGACGGCAAACTAACCGCTTACTCAAATGAATTTACGGTCAATAAAGGCGCCTATTTTATGCTGGGATTCATTATTCCCACCCGCGCTTTTAATATGATGAACGGTCCCTACAGGATAGATAACCTGTATACCTACTGTAAGCTGGCCTATACCAACAACGCTTCAGGCGGTGCAGCCAGGGGCGCCGGACCGCCCCAGGTCATGTTCGCTCTGGAGTCGGCAGTGGATATGCTGGCCGAGAAATTGAAAATCGATCCGCTGGATTTCCGCAAGAAGAACGCTTTGAAACCGGGTGAGGCTCGCGCAACGGGCGCACTCATTGTACAGACTTCGTTCCCTCAGCTTTGCGATGATATCAAGCCGCATTTCGAAAGGGCCAAGAAGGATTGTGCGGCTTTCAATGCCAAGAGCACTACCATCAAACGGGGTGTCGGCATTGCCGGTATGTCATTCGGTATAGCCGATGCGGGCGACCGCGGGCATGTGGAAGTAGAACTCAATCAGGACGATACCGTAACAATCTACGCGGCCATAGCGGATCCCGGTGAAGGCAACGACTCTATGCTGTCGCAATTGGCCGGACAGGTGCTGGACCTGCCGCTGAGCAAGATTGTTCTGCATACCCGTGATACTAACGGCACAGTGGGCATGGGCCCGGCAGCCGGTAGCCGCATGACTTATATCGGCGGCGGTTCTGCGGTAATAGCCCTGGAAAAACTCAGAAAAGCCATGGATGAAGCGGGCGGCAAGACCTATGCGGCTTTAAAGAAAGCCGGTAAAGAGACCCGCTACGTCGGTGAAAAGATAATACCCGGCAAAGAGGCGCTGGACCCCAAGACCGGGCAGGGCGATTCTTTTGAATCCCAGGTACATAATATCCAGATGGCTGAAGTTGAAGTGAATACCGAAACCGGTGCGGTTAGAGTTCTGAAAATGACCACGGCGGTTGACGCCGGTCCGATTATCCATCCGCAGAACCTGGAAGGACAGCTGGAAGGCGGCATGGACCAGGGAATCGGTTATGCCCTGCGGGAAGAATACGTTCACGGCAAGACCAGGGACTGGGTCAATTTCAAATTCCCCACCATCAACGAAGCTGCTGATGTTGAATTCATATTCAGGGAAGAACCGAGAGTAAAAGGGACCCTGGGTTCGACCGGTATCGGAGAAATGACGATGGTTTCTACTGCTCCGGCAGTGCTTAACGCAATCCATAATGCTTGCGGAGCCCGGATATATCATCTTCCGGCGACGCCTGAAAAAGTTAAAGCAGCTCTGGCTAAGAGCTAGTAACCGGAGCCAATATTTCCGGCAGAAAACAGACAGGATATGAGTTGGTGACGGAATTTCCGCTCATATCCTGTTTTTTAATCGATACCGGCGGCGGGTTCCGGCGGTTAAGACAGGATTAAAGAGTCTGTAATTTAACTCAGACTTAACATCGTACCGTAAATCGGTAATAAAAATTTATAATAAAGATTGATTGGGAGAACCTTGACTATGATGATGTACGACGTTACAAATATTGCCAGGCTTATTAACGAAAACCTGTCGAAGGGTTCTCCGGTAGTATTGGCCTCGATAGTAATGTTATCCGGTTCCTCGCCCAGGCATAACGGGGCTAAGATGTTGATTGCCTCCAACGGTAAAAGCTACGGCACCATCGGCGGTAGTTTGCTGGAAGCCACCACAATTAAGGAGTCCTGGGCGGCTATTGCACATGGAAAATCCAAAATTCTGAACTTTAATCTGAATGGTAAAGACGCCAGTGCTATGGGCATGATCTGTGGAGGTAAAACCTCGGTGCTTATCGACTATGTGGCAGCCACTCCTGCCAACCAGCATTTTTTTGAGAAATGGCAAAATGCTTTGCAGTCCGGACAGGACTATTATTTCGTCACTCATACTGCGGGCGCCGACCAGTCCCTGGAGGTAGAGGGTCACTCTTTCTGGGAATCGGGCGGAGCGGTTACTTTCAGTTGCTCCGGCCTGGAAAAAGATGCCGAACTGCTAAAAGTGCAACTGCCTCACATCAATACAACCAGCATCCTCGAAAAAGAAAACAGAAGGATAATTGTCGACCCTATCCGCCGGGTCAAGACGGCCTATTTGTTCGGGGCCGGACATGTGGCTGTCCCGACTGCCTATCTGGCGGCTATGGTGGGATTCAGGGTGGTAGTAATCGACGACCGCGAAGAATTCGCCAATAATGACCGTTTCCCGACAGCCTCCAGTGTGAGGGTAATCGAGGATTTCAAAACAGCTCTGGCAGACCTGGAGATTGATAAAGACTCTTTTCTTATAATTGTCACACGGGGACATCAATATGATCGCGAGGTGCTGGCACAGGCTTTGCAGACCCGGGCCGGGTATATCGGCATGATAAGCAGCCGCAGGAAGCGAGACACAATTTACGCAGCCTTGAGAGAAGCGGGTGTCAGCCAGAATGAACTGGATAAGGTCCATTCTCCTATCGGAATTCCGATAGGTGGCGAAACACCGGAAGAGATAGCGGTCAGCATAGTAGCAGAGTTGATAAACGTGAGGACCAAACAGTCATAATGGCTTTTTGCAGAGACGTCGTTATAATTCCGGCCGCCGGATTGTCCAGCAGAATGAGTGTTTTCAAACCCCTGCTGCAGATAGACGGGCTGACTATGATTGAGCGTCTGGCGGGGCTCTATGCGGATAAACCGGTCGATACAGTAGTAGTGGTCGGCTGGAATAAGGAAAAAATCATCCCGTTACTGGAAGGCAAGAAGATAGAAATCGTAGATAACCCGGATTATATTCAGGGTATGTTTTCTTCCCTCAGAGCGGGTTTAAAAGCGCTTGCCGGGCGCGGCTACCGCAATGTACTGATTCATCCGGCTGATATTCCGCTGGTGAGGACTTCCACCGTTCAGCGAGTGCTGATTTACGGAGAGCAGAACCCGGATAAGATAGTCCTGCCGGTTTTCAGACAGCAGCGCGGGCATCCCTGTTTGATTCCGGAAGGTTTTTGTTCCGACCTGGCCGGCTGGCAGGGTGAAGGTGGTCTGCGGGCGGCTATTGAACAAATAGGTTTTGATTCGGTTGAATTGCCGGTGGCTGACCGCTTTATCAATCTGGACCTGGATACACCGCAGGACTTCGCCAGATTACAGGCCGAGTATGAGTCGTACGCTATACCCTCAGAGGACGAATGTAAAAGCCTGTTGCAGGATATTTATCAACTTCCCGAGAGAGTCTTTAAACATTGTGAGGCGGTGGCCGGTCTGGCTGCCTTAATGGTGAGGCTATTGAGAAAGAATGATTGCGCCGTAAAAGCTGACCTGGTTACTGCGGCAGCCTGGCTGCACGATCTGGCAAAAGGACAGCCCAAGCATGACAAACAGGCTGAGGCGATATTATGCGAACTGGGCTTTACCGCCACGGCTGAAATTGCAGGCAGGCATAAAGAGATCGGCGACCTGCGGACAGCCAGTCTGGAAAACAAGATTGTTTATCTGTCTGACAAGCTGGTACTGGAGAACAGAATAGTGGGATTGGAAGCCCGTTTCGGCCTTACCCGCAGCCGCAACGCAGGCAGCGCTGAAGTAAAGACGCTGATTGACCAACGTTACCGTGCTGCGGTTGAAATCCAGGCAGAAATAAACCGGTTGAGCGGCGGGGAACTGGATCAACTTCTGCAGTACAGTATTGAATCTCAGTCAGGTGTTACAACCAGAGAGCAAACACCGGACTAACACGCTGTTCAGAAAAACGGAAAAGCCTCGCATTCACGTTCAAAAAGTTTGACAAATTAAAGCTGGAAAGTGTAACATTAGCCGAAACCTTGTGTAGATATAATTAGTACAATTGATATATATTACTCCCTTGGTCTGCCTCATGTATCATCACATCAATCTGTAAGGAGGATAAGAATGTGAAAAAGGTATCGCTGACGATTAACGGCATCCCCAAAGAAGTGATTGTAAGTCCCGAGATGGTGCTTATCGACCTGTTAAGAGAAGATTTGCACCTGACCGGCACCAAACAGTCCTGTGACAGGAAGGGGCAATGCGGAGCTTGTACGGTGATAGTGGATAACAAAGCCGTACGTTCCTGTTTGAAAAAGGTGGTCGACCTGGAGGGTGCTAAGGTCATCACGGTAGAAGGTTTAGGCACCCCCGAAAATCCCCATTTTATCCAGGAGGCCTTTGTTCTGGCTGGAGCCATACAATGCGGTTTTTGCACTCCCGGCATGATTATGGCGACCAAAGCGTTACTAGACCAGAACCCCAATCCGTCTGTAGCTGAAATCAAAAAAGCCCTGGCCCGCAATCTGTGCCGCTGTACCGGCTATAAGAAGATTATCGAGGCGGTCCAGCTGGCTTCCAAATTTATCCGCAAGGAGACTTCCCCGGAGAAAATCAGGGAAGCTCTCTCCAAGCAGAAAATTTTGGGCGTGTCTCATCCCCGCCCGACTGCCATGTTGAAAGCCTGTGGTCTGGCTAAATTCTCCGCGGATATTCACTTCGAACATCCTTTGTATCTCGCGGCGGTTCACTGCATGGTACATCATGCCAAAGTGAAATCGGTAGACTACAGCGTGGCTGAGAAAATGCCCGGAGTGGCCGGTATAATCACCGAAAAAGATATCAAAGGCACCAACCGTGTGCGTGAAGCCGTACCGGACAAGCCATTGCTCATTGAAGATGTGGTTGTGTCTTACGGCGATCCTATCGCTCTTGTGGCTGCTGAAACGCGTGATCAGGCCCGGGCGGCGGCAGCGGCGGTTAAACTGGAGTTCGAAGAATTGCCGGTCTATATGACCCCACAGGAAGCCCTGGCTCCCGGTGCCATGAAACTGCATGACTGGTCCGAAAACCTGATTTCAACTACTCCGCAGATCAGAGGCGACGCCGAAAAAGCGCTGGCTGAATCCGCCTATGTAGTTGAAGCCGATTTTTCAACACAGGTCAATCACCAGGCTCCTCTTGAACCTGAAGTAACAGTCTGTTACATGGAAGGCGAGGGTGACGATGCCGACCTGGTAGTCGTGGGACGCAGCATTAATATTCATCCTCTGGCGGACGTAATTGCCGAAGCTGTCGGCTGGAAGAAGACCCGCTATATCGAAGCTTTCTCAGGCGGTCAATTCGGACAAAAATCCGCTATAATCACGGAAGCGCTGGCGGCGGCGGCCTGTGTGCATTTCAGACGTCCCATCCGCTATATTCCCTCTCTGTTCGAGTCCATGTTCCTGAGTCCCAAGAGACATCCTTATTACATGCACGTCAAAATGGGTGCGGATAAAGACGGTAAATTTACCGCTTATTATGCCGATATGTATATCAATAAAGGCGCCTATTTCCTGTTGGGCGGATTGACTATCCACCGCACATTGCATATGCTTTCCAGTGCCTACAAGATTCCCAATGTGTGGGCCAGCTGTAAACTGGTCTATACCAATAATGCCTCAGGCGCGGCAGCCAGGGGCGCCGGACCGCCACAGTCCAACTTCGGCATGGAAAATGCTATAGATATGCTGGCGGAAAAGGTCGGTATGGACCCCCTGGAATTCCGTAAATACAATTCACTAAAAGTGGGTGAAGCCCGTTCTACCGGTGCTATCGTGGAACAGTTTGAGTTTCCGGAAGTCTGTGATGTCATCCAGCCGCACTGGGAAAGAGCTAAAAAGGATGCAGTTGAGTTCAACAAAAAGGGCGGTAAAATACGGCGCGGAGTCGGCCTGGGCGCTCATGCCTTTGGAATCGGCGGAGCAGGCGATAAGGGCCATGTTGAAGTCGAGGTTAATCCCGATGACAGCATTACTATTTATGCCGCTATTGCCGACCCGGGTGAAGGCAACGATGCCATGCTGACCCAGATTGCCGCGTATGTTCTGGGCATTCCTATGAATAAAGTGAGGCTGGAAACCCGCGATACCGGCAAGACCGTAGCTATGGGGCCGGCTGCCGGCAGCAGAATGACCTATATCGGAGGCGGCTCACTGCAATTAGCCGTTGAACAGCTTAGAAAAGCCATGGATGAAGCCGGTTCCAAGACCTACGAAGGCCTCAAAAAAGCCGGTAAGCCCTTGCGCTATATTGGCGAAAAGAAAATCAAGGGTGGTACCTGGGATCCCAAGACCGGTCAGGGCGATTCCAATGAGTCCCTGGTGCATAACGTCCAGATGGCCGAAGTGGAAGTCAATACCGAGACCGGCGAAGTCAAGGTACTCAAGATGACCACCTCGGTGGATGCCGGTCCTATCATCAATCCTCAGGCTATCGAAGGCCAGCTCGAGGGTGGTATGGATCAGGGTATCGGATTTGCTTTGAGGGAAGAGTATATTCACGGTAAGACCAAGGACTGGATTTCCTTCAAATTCCCCACTATCAATGATATGCCCGAAATGGAGCTGATATTCCGCGAGACTCCCAGAAAGAACGGTACACTGGGCTCTACGGGTATCGGTGAAATGACCATGATTTCCACCGCTCCTTCAATTACCAACGCCATCTATAATGCCTGTGGAGTACGTATCAACCATCTGCCGGCTACACCCGAAAAAATTAAAAAGGCGCTGGCTGAAAAGAAATAAGTAACTATAGCGTTAAAAACGGTCAGACTGAAAAAGTCTGACCGTTTTTGTTATCATTTTACATCCTCATACGGGTAAATATTGGAATATCGATAAAGAAAGTTGTTATGATAAATATAATTAATTCCCGGCAGGCAGAGATATCCGCACAGTTATAATAGGTAACGGACGTTAACTGGCCTTATATTTTAGTCTGTTCCGGCAAGTACAAAACCCGGGATAAAGCGAAAAAATATCAGACAGGAGATAGCAATGAACGGATGGATGGGTAAAATTCTCAAAATCGATTTAACCGATTCGAAAATAAGTAGTTTTGAAACCCGTCCATATGCCGAAAAATTCCTGGGTGGTAGAGGCATCGGGGCTGCCTTATACTGGGAAAATGTCAAACCGGAAATCAAGGCCTTCGACCCTGAGAATTACCTGATATTCATGACCGGACCGATAGTGGCCAGCGGGGCCCAGGGTTCGACTCTGCTTTCGGTAGTGGGCAAATCTCCGGCCACGATTCCGGAGGGTTTTTGTTACGGCAGTCTGACCGGTTTCGTCGGCGCTGAATTAAAAAAGGCCGGCTATGACGGGTTGCTGGTTACCGGGCGCTCCTCCAGACCGGTCTATCTTTTGATAAATGACGATCAGGTGGAACTGAGAGAGGCTGACTTTTTATGGGGTAAAAACGGCTACAAGACCGGCGAGGTGCTGGAACAGATACATGGCGAAAAGACCCGTTTCATCGCCATCGGTGTAGCCGGTGAAAATCTGGTCCGCACTTCGGTGGCGCTGGCCTCTCATGATTGCACAGTCTCAGCCGGATTCGGCGCTGTGATGGGCTCCAAGAATCTGAAAGCGATAGCTATCCGGGGCAGCGGCAAGGTCCAGGTGGCGGATGTTGAAAAGTTGCAGGAATTGAACCGCCATATTTTTAAAATCGCCAAACGGATAAGGCTGTCGATCCCGCCTCATATTGAGGGCACCCCCCAGGAGAAACTGCTGGAGGTAATCGGCAAAGGCCGCTGTTATCTGTGCGGTTTGGAATGTGTGGCCGGTATTTATAAATACGGCGGGAAACTGGTGGGACACCGCAAGTGTCAATCAGTCGAATACTACCTGCCCTGGTTATACAACCATCCTGAAGAACCCATCGAGACCTTTTTTGAAGCGCCTGTACTGGCCAATGATTACGGTTTTGAGTCCTGGGAACTGGAAAGCCTGATTGAATGGCTGCATGATTGCTATCAGGCCGGGGTGTTGACTGATGAAGGGACAGGTTTACCGCTGTCCAGGATAGGCACGCGCGAGTTTCTGGATAAGCTGCTATATGCCATAGCTTACCGGCAGGGCTTCGGCGATTATCTGGCGGAGGGGATGGTCAGAGCGGGAGAGAAAGTACCTCCGGCTGCCAGAGCGCTGTTCCGCCCGACTGTAG
>DAOUFH010000271.1:0-2217 GCA_034429955.1 Dehalococcoidales bacterium | reverse complement strand
GTAAAGTACCGCTTCTCCCGGTTCGGTGTAAGTCCTGTCGATTTTGGCGTAAAGCCGGTCCATGTTAAGGTCGTTCCAGGTCTGATTATCGAGGTAATCCTGAATAGCTCCGTCTGATGTATCCCGGTCGAATAACAAGCGGATCGATTCAAAATCCCGCTCTCTTTCAATTTCCCATCCGCCCCACTCCCGGCGGATTTGCAGAAGCTGTCGCTGCCCGGTGCGTTGGTTTATCAGATAGAAAAGTCCCGACAGAGTAACAGGTAGCAGTAATAGACCGAATCCCCAAGACAGGTTGAATTTAAAACCTAAAAAAAGGAAGACTGCCAGCACCAGCAGGGTGATTACTGTTAAAACAGTTATCCGGAAAGAGTATTTACCGATACGTTTCTCGGTTTCAGCCTGGCTGATATTATCTATACTCACTTTATAACACCGGTAAAGTATTTTATCTAATATTACCATACCACAGAATCATAAACATTATTTTATAAAAGTAATACCAGCCTTGACACTGGCTATGGAATATATTATCATATGAATATATGACTATATAGTAATATAAGGAGGAAGAGGTTTGGACGCCAGTGAAAGAGCAGCCATATACCGTTTACATGCGGAGTTTTGTAAAACTCTATCCGATGCCAACAGGCTGCTGATTATAACCGAACTGGCGAAGAGGGAATCTTCAGTCAGTGAATTGACCCATAGACTGGGTCTGCAGCAGTCCAATACCTCCAAACATCTCAGTCTGATGCGGGAACATGGTCTGGTTAACGCCCGCCGGGAAGGCTCCACTATTTATTACAGCCTTTCGGATGCAAGAATTTACCAGGCTATCCAACTCCTGCAGGCTGTACAGGCCGGTCAGATCGAAAAAAGGCGTTTATTAACTTCTGTCAGCCGGAGTATTTAGTATACAGGGGAGGATGTAGATGGCGATTTATGAATATGTCTGCCGGAAGTGCGGGCACAAGTTTGAAAAAAGGGTCGGCTTTTTCCAGGTTGAGAAAGCAGCGGCCTGTCCCAAATGTCAGAGCGCGGAAACAGAAAGGGTCTTTTCTCCTTTTTCCTCGTCTTCAGGTTCCTGTTCGACTTTCAGCCGTCGTCGTTGAGGTTAGGTTGCGGGGAGTAGTTGGCTCCCGGTCTTAATAAATTAAAAAATCTGATATTAAGGAAAGTAGTGAAATATATAATCGGTATCCTGGTTGGGGCGGCGATAGGTGGTGTCTGGGGTTACCTTAGTAAGTGCGGCAAAGGCAGCAGTTGAGGTGCTGCCCGCAGTCCCTGGGGGCTATCTGGGGAGCGGTCGTTGGTCTGGTGATGGCTGCTTTGGTCCCCTCCGGTGGTGATTAATTGTCTCTCCTTAATTTATCCATAATCGTGGACAGAGGGCTTTCAAAAGCCCTCTGTCCATTTCTAAGCTGTTTGCATATTTGAAGAGTGTGGTGCTAATATAAAACTAATGAGCATATGCTCATTATAAAACCGGCAGTCGCCGGACCGATAAATCAGCGGGAGCAGCCGCTATGGATGATTTTAAGACCGTCAATCAGTGCGGGTGTGAACTGGTCACAAGATTGCATCTGAGAACACCTCCGCTGGCTGTCAAAATGATCAAAAGTGAATCTGAAATCCCTGCCGGGGCGGTCCGGCCCAAACGTGACCGGGGCTATCACCTGGCTCTCTGCCAGGCTTTCACTCTGGCTCGCCGCGAAGGCCGTACCCTCGCCCTGTTAAAGGAAGACCACTGGTGCTGGGGCCCTCTGTACGGCTACGGGCTGGTCGATCCCGGGGTGATCTCCAAATACCCTCAGGCCAATATGCAGGCTGCAGTCCTGCCCACGCTGCCTTTTGGCCGTTATATCGGCACTCTCTGTGGCCCCCTGAATTCGGTTGAATTTGTACCGGACGTGGTGCTGGTCTATCTTAACTCTGCTCAGTTACGGGAATGCCTCAAGGCTGTCAAGCTCTTCCTTAAGGAGAATGTACACTCACTGTTCGACCCCTTCGACTCCTGTGTCTTTTCGGTGGTACCCTCTCTGCTTAACTCCGAATTCCGGATTACTCTGCCTGATCCTGGTGAGAGTGAAAGGGCTGCAGTACCTGATGATGAAATAATCTTTTCCGTTCCCGAAGCCAAATTGCAGCCTCTGGTTGAAGGCCTGCGGCAACTGGTAAATTATGCCCTGCCGGCCCAGATGACTGATGTGGCTA
>DAOUFH010000270.1:0-5652 GCA_034429955.1 Dehalococcoidales bacterium | reverse complement strand
TTTCAATTATCAAATCAGACCCCCAAGTAATACCAATTTCAAATGACTGAAATTTAAAACTCGCAACCTGTTGTGTAGGGGCGGCCCTTGCGGCCACCCGCCCCGGTCAATCCGACTAATCTTATCACTTTAGTAAAGGGGTGTAAGGTGAAAGTGTTGATGAAATCTATTGAAATAGCGTTTATTGTATCATAAAATAGAACAAACAACCTGTAACGATATAAAATTATCGAATTATGTAGAATACAGAGGGTTATTAGAATTTTAGCGGAAGAACCGGTCCTTTATAAAATTATAGCTGACTGCCGGACGGCAGTAAATAGCTTGAGACGGAGGAAACATGTCACCTATCAAATCCGGCGAATACGAGTTTAAAAAAGAAGTATTGAGCGCTATCCGCAAGCGGATGGGGCTTTCACAGGGCAAAATGGCTGAACTGCTGGGCGTACCCCCCAATACCCTGTCCCGCTGGGAAAACGGGACTACAGTGCCGGATGCCAACTGTCTGGCTTCAATCTATTCTATAGCTAAAACGCATAATGTCACGCCGGAGTTCTTTGGCTTGCGGGGCATCAAGTCCGAAATCAAACCGCTGCGCTACCGCCTGATTGCCATCTGGGATTTCCAGACTTACGGCATTGCGCAGGGCTGGGTCAAAGAGGCGGATACCGGCCTTTCGGATATTTTGAAGCAGCGCTTCGGCGATCTCAAGGACCAGATTTTCAAGGCTTTCTCCAGTCCGGAGCAGAGGATGTGCGGGCATGAACTGGAAAAACTGGGCTGGAATGTACGGGAGGGACAGAACGAGATCTGGGATGATATCCTGAATTCGGCCAAGAGCCTGGCCGGACAGGACCCCACCGGTACAGTGGTGGTTTTAGTCAGCAAGGATAACAGCCTGGCCGATTTGGTTGAGGAACTCAAGAGGTGGGGCGTCCAGGTTTATGTGCTCTATAATCAGACCTTTAACAACCGTTTACTGGAGACTGCCGGAGAGAAGTTCGGCATCCAGTGGGCACCGCTGATGCTGGAAGCTCCCAAACGCGGCACTGCAGCCGCGGTCTAGTCCTTCTTGGTGCTTCCTTGTATTAAGCTGATTCTGTTAATATACTGAAAAGAGTTGAGTAAAAAGCGGCTGACAAGGAGGATACATGGATTCCAAAGCTTTATATAAAATCGGTTACGGGGTTTATGTCATCGGTGCTAAAAAAGGTGACAAAATCAATGCCCAGGTCGCCAATACCATCGTTCAGGTGGCTTCGGAGCCGCCTACTGTAGCGGTCAGTATCAATAAAAAGAACCTGACTCATGAATATATTCATGAGAGCAAGGTCTTCTCGGCCTCGGTATTGCATAATGAGACGCCGCTGAGCTTCATCGGCCAGTTCGGTTTCAAATCAGGCCGGGATGTCAATAAATTTGAGGGAATCAAATATAAGACCGGTTCCAGCGGAGCGCCGGTGGTGCTGGATAATGCGGTGGCTTCGATGGAAATCAAAGTAACTCAGGAAGTGGATGTCGGCACGCATACCCTGTTCATCGGGCCGGTGACGGACGCCGAAGTGCTGGGAGATAAACCGACTTTGACTTATGAGTATTACCAGCAAGTTAAACGGGGCACGACGCCCAAATCCGCGCCAAGCTACCATGCCCCGGAAGTTGTAAAGGAGGCGCCTAAAATGGCCAAATATAAATGCGTAGTCTGCGGTTACATCTACGACCCTGCTATCGGCGACCCCGACAGCGGTGTTAAACCCGGCACACCTTTCGAGTCTCTGCCGGATGACTGGTCCTGTCCGATGTGCGGGGCAGACAAGAGCAACTTTGAAAAAATCGAATAATAGCGGTTTACTCAGATTGACTGTGAAAGAGCGGAAGGCCCCTTCCGCTCTTTCTTTTCAGGTGGATGCAAGGATTATCGCCGCAGAGCGGCGTTGACTGGTCTCCCGGCCTGCCTTATGATAAAACCAGCCTCGTAATTTCAATGGCCTGGAATAAAAAAGAGATAAGATGGCTGATAGCGATTTTAATGTTCTGGTAGAAGAAATGGCTTCCCCTGCGGCACCGGTCGCCTTGTTCCAGGCTCTCTCCGGCCTGAGCCACAGTTTTTTTCTGGACAGCGCCCTGGATCCGACAAAGCTGGGACAATATTCTCTGATGGGCTGTGACCCCTTCCTGATATTCAAGTCCCGCGGTGAGGATATTACGGTTGAAGATGGCGGCTCAAGCGTGCATTATCGCGGCAATCCTCTGGACTTATTGGGCCGGACGCTGGAAGAATACCGCCTTGCCAAAGATTCCCTGTCTCTGCCTTGCTACGGCGGCGTGGTGGGATATTTAAGTTACGACCTGGGGCGCTGTATTGAATCTCTGCCCAATCGGGCCAAAGACGATTTGGAACTGCCGGAAAGCTTGCTCGGTTTTTATGATGTGATGCTGGTCTATGATAACCGGCAGAGCAAGGCTTACTGTGTTTCGACCGGTTTTCCGGAAAAAGAGCCGGCGGCCAGACGGCGGCGGGCCGAGGCCCGGCTGGCTGAATTCAAACAGAGATTGAACGGCTGCGCCGGTACCGTGGCCTCCCGGGTGCAGGCTGGCGGAGTGAGTGGTGAGACGCAGAGCAATTTCACCCGCCAGGGCTATCTGGCGGCGGTGGAAAAAGCCCGGCAGTACATCATCGCAGGCGATATCTTTGAGGTCAATCTTTCGCAGCGTTATACGGCGGAGTTTCACGGCGACCCTTTCCGGTTGTATTTAAAGTTGCGGGAGATAAATCCGGCACCCTTTGCCGCCTATCTGAATTTTCCGGAAGTCAAAGTAATCAGTGCTTCGCCGGAGCGCTTTTTACGGCTGCAAGGCGATCTGGTCGAGACGCGCCCGATAAAAGGCACCATCCGGCGGGGACGAACGCCGCAGGAAGACCGGGAAAATGCGCAATGGCTGCTGAACAGTGAAAAAAACCGGGCGGAAAATATAATGATTGTCGACCTGGAAAGAAACGACCTGGGCAGGGTCTGCCGCTACGGCTCGGTTAAAGTGACCGAACTGGCCGTCCTGGAGACCTTCCCTACGGTTTTTCATCTTACTTCCACCGTAACCGGGCGGCTGCGCGAGAACACCGGACGGGCGGACTTGCTGAAGGCCACCTTCCCGGGTGGCTCGATTACCGGAGCGCCCAAGGTTCGCTCGATGGCAATCATCGATGAGCTTGAGCCGACCCGCCGCAGCGTTTATACCGGCAGCCTCGGCTATTTCAGCTTTGACGGCGACCTGGACCTGAATATCGTGATAAGGACTTTTTTGGTTAAGGATAAAAAGGCTTATTTCCAACTGGGTGGGGCGGTGGTGTATGATTCCGACCCGCAGGCGGAATACCAGGAGACCCTGGACAAGGGCAGGGCGTTATTCCAGGCCCTGACTGAGTGATTTAATGATATTAGTTATCGATAATTATGATTCTTTTGTTTACAATCTGGCCCAGTACCTGGGGGAACTGGGCCGGGAGCCCTATGTCGTCCGCAATGACAAAATTACCCTGGAGGATATAGCCGGGCTGTCTCCCTCCCATATCGTGATTTCACCCGGTCCCTGCACCCCTCTGGAAGCCGGTATCTCCAATGCCGTGGTCAGGCAGTTCGGCGGTAAAATCCCTATACTGGGGGTCTGCCTGGGACACCAGTGTATCGGTCTGGTCTACGGTGGTAAAATAAAACAGGCCTCTGTGCCCACCCATGGTAAAAGCTCACAGATCAGGCATGATGGTAAAAGGGTATACCAGGGTCTGCCCAACCCTATACAGGGCGGGCGTTATCATTCACTGGTGGTGGAATTGACGGAAGCTTCACCTCTGGAGGTAACGGCCGCCACCGGGGACGGCGTGATTATGGGCGTCCGCCATCGCGAATTTACGGTCGAGGGTATTCAATTTCATCCTGAGTCGATTATGACCGCTGCAGGGCATGATTTGCTGGAAAACTTCCTCAGTTTCAAAGAGGGCCGCTGGCCGTCTGAATAAGGAGGCTGCTGAGATGACTGCGATAGTTTATTTGAACGGTTCATTCCTACCTCTTGATGAAGCCAGGATAGCAGTGACGGATTACGGGTTCCTGTTCGGCTACAGTCTTTATGAAACCGTCCGTACTTATCAAGGCCGTATTTTCAGATTGGAGGAACACCTGAGGCGACTGGCCGAATCCTGCCGGGCTGTAGCGATACAGTTGGATACAACCGCTGCCGGGGAGGCTATTCTCGAGACAGTTAAACGCAATCCGCTGGAAAACGGACGTATGCGCCTGACTATCTCGCCAGGCAGGGGCAGTGTCGCGCTGGATATGGATTCCTGCGGGCAGCCGACTATGCTGATTACAGTGGTCCCCTATCAGCCTTATGCCTCTGAAGTATATGCCGGCGGCTTCAAAGTGATTATATCCGGCTTGCGCCGGAACAGCCAGTCTGTGATTCCCTCCCTGAAAGCCAGTTTTTTTATGGAGAGCATACTGGCTAAAAAAGAAGCCCGCGAGCAAAAAGCCGATGATGCCCTGCTGCTGAACGATCAAGGCTATCTGGCAGAAGCCAGTTCGAGCAATGTCTTCGTTGTCAGCCGGGGGGTTGTCAAAACACCTGCCCTGGGCAGCGGGCTGTTGCCGGGTGTAACGCGGCAGGTGGTGCTGGAAAGCGCAGGCAGTCTGGGTCTGCCCTGTGCGG
Organism: Dehalococcoidales bacterium; assembly: GCA_034429955.1. Lineage (GTDB taxonomy): Bacteria > Chloroflexota > Dehalococcoidia > Dehalococcoidales > UBA3254 > DATIKD01. Next base: position 948 of record DAOUFH010000270.1, on the reverse strand, counting down.
AGACGCAGATACCGGCGGCTGAACTGAGATCAGCGGAAGAAATTTTCATTACCAACTCGATGCTGGAAATCATGCCGGTCACTCGTTTGGATGAGTCGCCTGTCGGCTCAGGCCAGCCCGGCAATCTGACCGTCCGCTTGATTCAGGCCTATCGGGGATTGCTCAAGCGTGAATTGAGATAAACAGCCGTTAATGACATCCTGGCAATAGTGGTAGAATAGAGTTATGAGCGCCTGGCAATCGTTTTTACTGACCTTCGTGCCGTTATTCATCGTTATTGACGCGGTGGGCAATCTACCTTTTGTGATTTCTTTCAGCGAGACCAGTTCGGCTGGCGAGCGCCGCAAAATGATTCGCAGTGCGACTATAACCGCTGCGATAGTGGGCTTTTTCTTCCTGTTCCTGGGCAAGTTTATCCTGGAATTGATGGGCATTTCAGTGGGTTCCTTTGCCATAGGCGGTGGGGTTATTCTGCTGGTACTGGCCGTCAACTATATGGTCAAAGGGCATTCAATAGAGGCAGACAAGCAGGAAATGGTGGCGGTGGTACCCATCGGTACCCCTTTAACAGTCGGCCCGGCCACGATTGCTACTTTGCTGCTGCTGTCCACCCAGTTCCCGCTTTACTGGGTCGTGATTTCATTTGCAGTCAATATATTGCTGGTCTGGATTATTTTTACGGCGGCTTCGTTGTTCATGCGCTTTCTGGGCAAAGGCGGTATTCAGGCGGTCTCCAAGGTAGCCAGCCTGCTGCTGGCCGCCATCGCCGTTAATATGGTTATCAAGGGTTTGAGCCTGCTGGGGATTTTAAATCTGCCGGCATCATAGTAGCTGTCAGCCGTCAGTATTTAGAATCAGGGTAGTCGTATCGGGTTTATAACCCGACCGCCCGGTCTCCGACAGGTGGGGTAGAGGCAGTCTAAAAGCTAATCATGAAAATCGCTATAC
>DAOUFH010000269.1:0-3364 GCA_034429955.1 Dehalococcoidales bacterium | reverse complement strand
ATACCAATAAACGAATAAATACGAAATTCAAAATAAATTTCAGGCTGGAAGTGTCTAACCGCTAAGAATCTCCCCCCTTTACCTGAAACTAATAACGAATAACGAATAACGAAAAACTCACCTTCTCTCCTGATGTCTAACAGCTATCCGTCTAAATATCTATTAATCTACAAGCTAATAATCTCTCCTATCTATCGGCTTTCTTCACCAACAGACAGATATTGCGGGAAAAATATTTAAGCGGAAAATGAAATTGCGATTCCGCTCTCAGGCTTAATACGCGGAAACCGGCCTGTCTGACCAGCCGTTCGATACTCCAATAGCTGAACAGGTAATAGTAACGCTGAATAATTCGCCCCTTAGCCTTCCAGGGCACCGCCACCTCTCCTCCCTTAAACCAGAAGCGGGGCTGGCAACGATTCCAGACCGTGATAAAAGCTTCACCGCCCGGTTTGAGCACTCGCCTTAACTCTGTAAGCGCCGCCAGACGGTCCTCAGTGCCTTTAAGATGATGATAGGTAGCCACCGCGATAGCGTAATCGAAAGAGGCATCTGCGAAAGGCAACCGGCGGGCATCCGCCACCTGCAGATTGACTTGAAACTCGAATTTACGGGCATAGCGGAGAGCCAGTCGAATCATTTCCGAGGAAAAGTCCGCTCCGGTCAACTGGAAATTATCACGGAACGCCAGAAAATCCGGACCGTGGCCGCAGCCGATGTTGAGCAGGCTGCCTTTCCGCCACTTTTTAGCCAACTCTTCCAGTTCCGCCCGGAAGATGGTGTAATGACGAAAGCTGTACCAGCCGGGAGCCATCTGGTCGAATGTTTCTATTTCAGGATTGATATTGGTCATACAATAGTTCTTAGCTTTGAGACTATTAGACTTTAGACTGCCAACTTTTAGACAGGTGAAAGGAGATACTAAATATCTAACAGCTAATTGTCTATTATCTATTTCCGAAGAGTCTCTCTCCAAAATCTGGTAAACTAGTTAAGGGAAGTATATATGAAAAAGACTACCAGAACAATATCCGGCATCACGCCGGTAGCTTTAATGACCAAACCGATGGGCTGTCCGGGGCATTGCATATATTGTCCCACTTTTTCAGCCACACCTCAAAGTTACACCCCCGATTCACCGGCGGTAATCCGGGCCAGGGCGCATGAATATGACGCTGCCCGGCAGGTAGAAGCGCGGCTGAAGACCCTGGCGGACATGGGACATCCGATAGAAAAAATCGAACTGATTATCATGGGCGGGACTTTCCCGGCGGCCTCTCCGGACTACCAGTACAATTTCATCAAAGACAGCTTCGATGCCTTGAACGGGGTGAAGTCCTCCAGTCTGGCCGAAGCCCAGCGCCTCAATGAGACCGCCCTGCACCGCTGCACCGGACTGTGCATCGAGACCCGACCGGACTTTTGCAACCAGCCTGAGATCGACCGTATGCTGGAGTTCGGCTGCACCAGGGTAGAGCTGGGAGTACAGATGCTGAGTGACTCAATCTATCAAATTGTCCGCCGTGGACACAGCGTGGCGGATGTCGCCAGAGCCAGCGCCCTGTTGAGACAAAACGCTATCAAAGTACACTATCACTGGATGCCTGGTCTGCCGGGCTCAACGCCGGAGGAAGACCTGCGACTTTCCAGGATCATATTTGAAGATGACCGGTTCCGTCCGGACGGGATAAAGATATACCCCACCATGGTGGTGGACGGCACCGAGCTGCAGCAATGGTACCGGGACGGCCGCTATCAGCCTTATCATGAAGAGACTATGCTGGACCTGATCGCCCGGATCAAAGCCGGAGTGCCCAAATATGTGCGGATTTCCCGGGTGCTGCGGGATATTCCGGCTAAATACATCGTCGGCGGCCTGCGGGACTCCATGCGCGACCCGCTGCGCCTCAGGATGAAAGAGATGGGCTTGCAGTGCCGCTGTATCCGCTGCCGCGAATACGGCTTCAGATTGAGAGATAAACAGCCCATCGGAGAACCCCAATTGACCAGGCTGGACTATACCGCTTCCGGCGGCAGAGAGATCTTCCTTTCTTTCGAGGATGAATTCGAAACTTTGTTCGGACTGATCCGGCTGAGAATCCAGGATGAACCGGCTCCCAGGCTGGCAGACGGTATGAAAGAAAGCTGCGGACTGATACGTGAACTGCATGTCTTCGGTCCGGAGATCCCCCTGAGTCAAAGGCAGGAAGGCGCCGCCCAGCATAAAGGCTACGGCCGGGCGCTGCTGAAAGAAGCGGAACGCATCGCCAAAGAGGAATTCGGTAAACAATACTGCGCCGTTTTGAGCGGGGTAGGCGCGCGGGACTATTACCGTGGAGAAGGCTACGAACTGCGGGGTTATTACATGGTCAAACGTTTAGCTGAGGAGGTCTGTCATGACATGTAACGAATCCGGCGACATCAGCAAAATCGATATGGTCAAGATGAGCCTGTTCGAATTAAGAAAAGAACTGGCCGAAATAGAGGAAACTCTGGAAGGCCTGCACAACCAGCGGCAGGAACTTACTGAAACCAATCAGACCGACCGACTCACCGCCGTGGAGGGGATGATAGAATATTTCGAAGAAAAAGCCCTGCGTTTCCGGGCGGAGATAGACGCTGCTGAACAACAGGAGGAGTAAAACAGCCCGCACAATTCTTCCTGCTCTTTCACAAAAAAGAGTCAAACTACAGGTAATTTCTTTCCTTGAGAAGAGCCGGATTACCTGTATGATTTATGATTGCTTTATCACAGTGTTATAACCGGCCAATCAATAACGCCCGATTTCTCTGAGGCGGTCGTCGCTGATACCGAAGTGATGAGCTATTTCATGCAGGACAACCCGGGCTATCTTCTTCTGAATACGCCTTTCATCCGGACCGGATTCCGCTTCAATGGCTTTCTGGAAAATGGTGATTTTATCGGGCGGGACCAGACCGTAGCGGGAATCACGTTCGGTTAAAGGCACGCCTTCATAAAGCCCCATCAGGGTATAACCCGAGGCAATTTCGGCTTTACTCAACTGGCTGCGGGAGGGATGGTCCTCCACCACAATATCGACATTCTCCAGGCGCTCCTGAAGCTCAGAAGGCAGAGCGTCCACCGCTTTGGCTACCAGTTCTTCAAATTTATCCCGCTGCATCTAAAACTCCGTTAAGAAGGTGAGTATTTAGTTATTCGTTATTCGTTTTTAGTTTCAGGTAAAGGGTGAGATTGTTAGCTGTTAGACATCAGGAGAGAAGGTGAGTTTTTCGTTATTCGTTGTTCGTTATTAGTTTCAGGTAAAGGGGGGAGATTCTTAGCGGTTAGACACTTCCAGCCTGAAATTTATTTTGAATTTCGTATTTATTCGTTTATTGGTAT
>DAOUFH010000268.1:0-21505 GCA_034429955.1 Dehalococcoidales bacterium | reverse complement strand
ATATTCAGGAACTGCTGGAACTGGCTGAGTCTGAGCGGGACAGCAGTCTGGCCTCTCAAATAGCAGCAGAAATCGTCCAGGCAGTTACTCTGCTGGATGAAATGGAATTCGAACTGGCTTTCAGCGGGCCGTATGATTCACGTAATGTTATCCTGTCTATCCACGCCGGTGCCGGCGGAACGGAGTCGCAGGACTGGGCCGATATGCTGCTCAGGATGTACCTGCGCTGGGCTGAAAGACGCGGTTTCAAAACTGAAATACTGGATGTCTCTCCCGGTGAAGAGGCCGGCATCAAGAGCGTGGTGCTGCAGATCAGCGGCGATTATGCTTTCGGCTATCTGCGTTCCGAACACGGCGTTCATCGTCTGGTCAGGCTTTCGCCCTTCGATGCCGATCATGCCAGACACACCTCTTTCGCCATGGTGGAGGTGGTGCCTGAAGCGGAGTCCAATGTCGATATTGTAATCGATCCGGATGATATCAAGGTCGAGGTCTTCCGCTCCAGCGGACCGGGCGGACAGCATATGCAAAAAAGCAGTACGGCAGTGCGCATCACTCATATTCCATCCGGAATAGTGGTGGCCAGCCAGAGCGAACGCTCGCAGCTGCAGAATAAAAATATCGCTTATAAAATCCTGGAGGCCAGGTTATTTGAAAAAGAACTGGCCAGACAGGCTGAAGAAAAGGCTAAACTGAAAGGTAAAAGAATTGAAGCCGGCTGGGGAAACCAGATCCGCAGTTATGTCTTGCATCCTTATAAAATGGTCAAAGACCACCGCACCGATTACCAGTCCGGCAATCCGGAGGCGGTGCTGGAAGGCGAACCGGATGATTTTATGACTGCTTATCTACGCGCCGGGGTGGGGAGGGAAGATGAATAGAAGACAAATCAGTTATATTACAGCAGTTGTTTTAGCTCTGGTAACCCTTATCTGCAGTCAGTTGCTTACTCCTGTTACGGCCCAGGATACAGCCGGTATTACGCTGACCGATTCACAGGTGAGCATCAATTTCCCGTACTCGATGACCTTTTCCGCTACTATCGATAACAATACGCCGATAAATGACGTCCGGCTGAGATACTCTGTGGAGCAGATGTCCTTTGCCGATGTGGTGGTAGAGGGCTATGTACCGATAACTACCGGACTGTCAGTCCAGGCCAGCTATACCCTGGATATGCGCAAGTTCGGCGGTTTCCCTCCCGGTACGCACCTGCAGTACTGGTGGGCGGTTAAAACCGACTCGGACTCATACTGGGAGTCCCAGCCTGTCAGCTATCAGGTCACTGACGAAAGATATGACTGGCAGACTTTGAATGAAGGAAAAATCAAACTCAACTGGTACAACGGCGATGAGTCTTTCGCCAGGCAGTTGATGGACAGAGCCCAGGAGTCTCTGCAGCAACTGTCCGAAGAGACTGGAGTGGCACCGGACAGGCAGATCGAAATATTTATTTATAACGGCTCATCCGATTTACAGGGCTCCATGATATATCCCAGCGAATGGACCGGCGGCGTTTCCTTCTATCAGTTCAATATCATAGCTATCGGCATCACCCCCGGCAATCTGGAATGGGGACTGACCGCCATGACGCATGAGCTGACCCATAACGTTATCGGCCAGGCGGTGTTCAATCCCTACAGCGATCTGCCGGTCTGGCTGAATGAAGGCCTGGCTATGTATTTTCAGGGTCCTTTTACCGACCAGTTCAGTGTGCCGCTGGCAGCGGCTATCCGCAGCGATAGTCTGATATCCGTACGCAGTATCTGCAGCCCTTTCTCCGCTTATGCGGATAAAGCCGTTCTCTCATATGCCGAAAGTTACGCTTTGATGGACTATCTGCTGGAAACATACGGCACGGATGAAGTCCACGCGTTGTTGATGGCCTTCAAAGCCGGCAACACTTATGATGGAGCCTTTGAGCAAGTCCTGGGCCTGAATATGGAACAGCTGGATCAGGAATGGCTGCCCTGGGTAAAAAACAACTATTCAGATTAAGCATGAAAATCGTCAAAACCAGTTATACCACCATGATCAGGGATATGCCTGTCCGGGACCGTCCGAGAGAACGTCTGAAGACGATGGGCGCAGAAAGCCTTTCCGAGCGGGAATTACTGGCTGTAGTCATATCTACCGGTACTGTAGGTAAAAATGTTACCGAATTGGCCGGCGGCCTGCTGCAAAAATTCGGCAGCCTGGAAAATGTAGGGCAGGCCAGCCTGGAAGAGCTGATGACTATTAAAGGCATCGGCAAGGCCAAGGCCTCTCAGCTCAAAGCGATATTCGAACTGGCCCGCCGCTGGCATGGGGCCGACCTGCCTAAGCCTAAAAACACTATCAAGACTCCTGAAGATGCCTATGCAGAAATGCAAAATAGGGCCAGGGGCAAGACCAAAGAGTATTTCTGGGCCATATTTCTGGATATCCGCAGCCAGATTATCAAGACCAGTGCAATCTCGGTCGGCAGCCTGGACAGCAGCATCGTGCATCCCCGGGAGTTATTCAGAGAAGCCATTTCTGCCGGAGCCGCCTCTTTTATCGCGGCCCATAATCATCCGTCCGGGAATCCGTCCGCTTCCCGTGAGGATATACAGCTATCGAAAAGGCTGAAAGAAGCCGGCGAGCTGATGGGTATTGAAATGGTAGACCATATCATTTTGGGGGAGGGCTGCTTTGTCAGCCTCAAGAGGGAAGGTTTGTTGTGAAAAAGATATGTCTTATTTTAACTGTTCTGGTACTGGCCCTGTGTTTAACAGCCGGTTCCTGCGGACTACTTTCTCAAAGTTCACCGTCTGCCAGTGTTACTCAAAGTCCGGGCGGCGGAGTATTGAAGCTGGCGGATATAGATCCCACCACTCTCGACCCGGCTATCTCGACTGAGACTACTTCGACTCAGTACATAATGTTGATTTACTCCGGCCTGTTGAAGCTCAATTCCGACCTGGAACCGGTCGGCGATATCGCTGAGAGTTGGGATGTTAGCGCTGACGGTAAGGTCTATACCTTTAATCTCAGAAAAGATGTCACGTTTCAGAACGGGCACGCAGTAACAGCTGCCGATTTCAAATATTCCTGGGAACGCGCCGCCAATCCGTCTACCGGTTCGGGGACAGCCGCCACCTATCTGGGTGATATTGTGGGTGTGTCTGAAATGCTCTCAGGTGCAGCTTCTCAAATCAGCGGTGTGACAGTCAAGGATAGTTATACTCTGCAGGTTACCATCGATTCACCCAAGTCCTATTTTCTGTATAAACTGACCTATCCGGCCTCTTTTGTAGTAGATAAGAAGGCGGTGGCCGGCGGCTCCGGCTGGTGGCGGGAGCCGGATAACGGCACCGGCCCTTTCAAGCTGAATCAATGGACGCCCGGCAGTTCGTTGACACTGGTCAGAAATGATGATTATTATGGAGATCTGCCGCGACTGGCGGAGGTAGACTATGCTTTTTATTCAGGTTCGGCGATGGACCTCTATGAAACGGGTGATATCGATGTAACCGGAGTCTCTACCGCCTATCTGGACCTGGTACAGGACAGCAGCGGGCCTTTCTACGATGAGTTGCAGGTCAGCCCCGGCTTAAGTTTTTCTTATATAGGTTATAACTGTGTTCAGCCACCCTTCGACGATCCTCTGGTGCGCCGGGCTTTCAGTCTGGCCATTGATAAGGATAAAATAATCAAACTGATTTATAGGGACATGGAATCCCGGGCTGACGGTGTTTTGCCGCCCGGCCTGCCGGGCTATAATGCCGGCCTGAAGGGACTGGGTTTCGATCCGGAACAGGCTCGCAGCCTGATAGAGTCATCCAGCTACGGCAGTGTGGCCAACCTGCCTGAGATTACTCTGACAATTTATGGTTACGGCGGCAGCGTTGGCTCGGTGCTGCAGGCGCTGGTTTATCAGTGGCAGGAAAACCTGGGAGTCAAGGTTACATTACGGCAGCTGGAGACCGACAGATATTTTTATAATACCAAAGCCGAGATAGACCAGATGTTTTTGATGGGCTGGGTAGCGGACTACCCGCATCCCCAGAACTTTCTGGATATCCTGTTCCGTTCCGGCGGAGATTATAACTACGGAAGTTACTCTAATTCATCTTTCGATAACCTGGTAGAGCGTGCCAATGCGGAGTTGAACGAGGAACAGAGTTTTGAGCTGTATCAGCAGGCTGAGCAAGTTCTGGTGGATGATGCCGCCTGTCTCTCTCTGACATTCGGTATGAATTATATCCTGGTTAACGATAGAGTCAAAAACTATGTAATCAATCCGCTGGGCTTTGCCCTTTTGCAGGATGTTTATATCGAATAACGTCCGTGCCTCTTGAGTTTTCCAATAAGGCCCTGCACATTTGTGCAGGGCCTTATTGCATAAATTCTCCGGGTGCATCATAATAGCAAATGTATACTAATATAATCATAATTAACAACTATTGCGGAGGTATCGGCTATGGCTGCACAATTTCCCGAGATTACCAGACTTAATTATAAAAATATCGAACTGCCGGTTGTGACCCGCGGCATCGCCCGGGATGCCACGGAGTTGATCGGTAACACTCCTCTGGTCAGGCTCAACCGGGTGGTCGCAGGCTCTCAGGCAGAGATTATCGCCAAACTGGAGGCCACCAATCCCGCGCACAGCATTAAAGACCGTATCGGTGTGGCTATGATTCTGGATGCCGAGTCCCGGGGGTTGATTAATCAGGATACCCTGATTGTGGAATCAACCAGCGGCAACACCGGCATCGCGCTGGCTTTCGTATGCGCCGCCCGGGGCTATAAATTGATTCTGACCATGCCGGATACCATGTCGCTGGAAAGACGCCAGTTGTTGAGCATTTTCGGAGCCCAGGTGGTGCTGACACCCGGCGCAGAGGGTATGAGCGGGGCTATCCGCAAGGCGGAAGAGATAATGCACCAAACCCCCAATTCATTTATGCCCCAGCAATTCGAGAACCCCGCCAATCCTGAAATCCACAGCCTGACCACGGCCGAGGAAATCTGGCGTGATACGCGCGGTAAGGCTGATATGATTGTGGCCGGGGTCGGCACCGGAGGAACCCTGACCGGCATTGCCCGCCGTCTGAAAAAATACAAGCCTGCCTTTAAAGCGGTGGCAGTTGAACCGGACAGCTCGGCCGTGCTTTCCGGAGATAAACCCGGCGCTCATAAGATACAGGGCATCGGCGGCGGTTTTATCCCGAAGGTGCTGGACCGCCAAATCATCGATGAAATCGTGCGGGTGACTAACGATGATGCCGGCATTATGGCTCGCCGGATGGCCGCCGAAGAAGGTCTGCTGGTGGGCATCTCCGCCGGTGCGGCGGTTTGGGCCGCCGTGCAGATAGGCTCCAGGCCTGAAAACAAGGGTAAAATGATTGTGGTGATTTTGCCCGATACCGGAGAACGCTATCTGTCCACCTGGCTGTTTCAGGACGTGTTGAAGTAGACGCTTACGTTTGTTTGAGGATTATTTTCCCTGAGAGATACGGTTATCTTTCCAACTGCCTGAGGATGGAGTAAAATAATCTTCTAACATAGAAGTATTTTTTATAGGATTTTTGGAGTGGCTATGAGAAAGCTGCATGAATTAATTGTCCTGATTAGAGGCGCCGGTTCCGTGGGCACGGCGGTTGCCCAGCGCCTGGCGCACAGCCATTTCAGGGTCTGCCTGACCGAACTGGAACAGCCGCTGGCAGTCAACCGCGGTGTGGCTCTCTCCGAGGCTGTTTTTGATAACCTTAAGACAGTCGAGGATATTACGGCGGAAAAATGCCCACCCACCCTGGAAAAAATCTATAAAGTCTGGCGCAACAACCACCTGCCGGTTATTGTGGATCCCGAAGTCAGTATCCGCCCACTGCTTAAGCCGGATGTGCTGGTCAATGCCATGATGTTGAGACGCAGTTCCGCCAATCATTTGCAGGATGCAGAGGTGGTCGTCGGCATCGGACCTGGTTTTACCGCCGGGCAGGATGTCAGTCTGGTCGTGGAGAGTGAACCGGGTTTCAGCCTGGGCAGCGTTATTATGGAAGGCTCGGCTATCTCTAAAAACAGAGCTATGGATGAAATGGACAGTGTTCTGGACTACAATACCGTCAGGGCTGAGGAAAACGGTGTTTTCACGACGGCTAAAAATTGCGGAGACAATGTTAAAGCCTCTGAAGTGATAGGTTATCTGGACAAGCATCCGGTGACCTCACCGGCGGACGGAGTGTTGCGCGGGCTTTTACGCAATGAAATGAAGGTACTGGCTAATTCCCGTCTAGCGGTTGTTGATGCCGAAGGCAGCTGTGAAAGCTGTAAGCTTATCCATGAAAACAACCGTGCCATCGCCGGAGGCGTGCTGGAAGCCGTGATGCTCAGTCTTAATTCCGCCCCTGAAAGTTAATTTTCTGCGACGGTGTGATATTATATAATTAATTAAATATCCACAGTCAGGTGTGTTCATGAATTATAGAGGCGAAAAATTTAATAAGGTGATGATGATGCCCTGGGCCTGGCCTGGTGCCGGCGCTGAGCATCCTTGCGTATAATTCAGCTAGTCGACAGTCCAAGACCAGGCCTGTGAAAAAGTTTCACAGGCCTTTTTGTTTATTCAATCAGGATAACGGTGCATTGACAAAAAGCCTGAAATTCTATAATATGACAAATATGACAGAAATAGTCAACAAGGAAAGTGCGTTATGAAATTATCAACCAGGACCAGATACGGTTTACGCGCTCTGGTGGACCTGGCCGTCAACGGTACAGGTCAGCCGGTGCAGATAAAAGATATCGCGGAACGGCAAGGTATCTCACTTTCGTACCTGGAGCACCTGGTCATTCCCATGATAGCCGCCGGTTTTATCCAGAGCACCCGCGGCGCCCGGGGCGGTATTAAACTGGCCCGGCCTGCCGGTCAGATCAATCTCAAGGAAGTGGTGGAGGTGCTGGAGGGGCCTTTCTATCCGGTGGACTGTCTCAAAGGTGAAGAGCAGTGTCCCCGCCACGGACTGTGTGCTGCCCAGGACGTCTGGAGCGAACTCAAGTCCGCGATGGAGGATATCCTGGTGAAAAAGACCGTTCAGGACCTGGCGGATGAACAAAGGTTGAAAGAGAGCGATACTCAGGCCATGTATTATATCTAGCATTGAAAATCAAATTGAGGACTACTGTCATGAATAAAGATTGGAATATCGAAACTCTGGCTTTACATGCGGGGCAGGAAAGCCCCGACCCGGCTACCGGCTCACGTGCGGTGCCCATCTATCAGACGACTTCATATGTCTTCAAGGATACCCAGCAGGCCGCCGACCTTTTTGCTTTGAAAGCAGCGGGCAATATTTATACCCGTATGATGAATCCGACTACCGATGTCTTTGAAAAACGCATTGCCGCCCTGGAAGGCGGCAGCGGCGCTCTGGGTGTTGCCTCCGGTCATGCTGCTCAGGCCCTGGCTATATTAACCATTACCTGTCTGGGTGATGAAATAGTGGCGGCGGATAATTTATACGGCGGTACTTACCAGCAGTTGAGCGGCATGTTGCGCAAGCTGGGCCGCCGTACCGTTTTCGTAGACTCCTCCAGCCCGGACCAGTTCAAGAAGGCTATCACTCCGCGTACCCGTTTGATTTATGCTGAGACCATCGGCAATCCCAAGCTGGATGTGCCCGATTTTGAAAAACTGGCTGCCATTGCTCATGAGGCCGGTATACCGTTAGTGGTGGACAATACCGTGGGGGTAGGGCTGTGCCGGCCTTTTGATTACGGCGCGGATATCATCACTATGTCTGCTACCAAGTTTATCGGCGGGCACGGCACTACTATGGGCGGTGTCATCGTCGATTCCGGTAAATTTGATTGGTCCGGCGGCAAATTCCCGGAGTTCACCGAACCCGACCCCAGCTATCACGGGCTGAAATACTGGGACTCTTTTAAAGCCGTGCCTGATGCAGGCAATCTCGCTTTCGTTATGAAGGCCCGTGTGCAATGGCTCAGAGACCTGGGAGCGGCTATCAGCCCTTTCAATTCCTTTCTGCTGCTGCAGGGACTGGAAACCCTGCCGTTGAGGGTTAAGCAGCACTCCGAGAATGCGCTGGAGGTCGCCCGCTTTTTACAGGAGCATCCCCTGGTGTCCTGGGTCAACTATCCCGGACTGCCGCAGCATGCCAGCCATGCCACCGCTTCCCGCTATTTGCAAGGCGGCTATGGCGCCCTGGTCGGCTTCGGCATCAAGGGCGGTCTGGCGGCCGGGCGCCGGTTCATAGAAGCGGTGGAACTGCTTTCTCATCTGGCCAATATCGGCGATGCCAAGAGCCTGGTGATTCATCCGGCTTCGACCACCCATTCCCAGCTCAGTGCTGAAGAACGCCGGGCGACCGGAGTGACCGATGACTATATACGCCTGTCTATCGGTCTGGAAAACGTAGAAGATATCAAAGCGGACATCGACCGGGCCTTACGCCGGGCCTGTGCGTGAACTAAGGAATATATGACTCAAATTTCTGAAAAAAGCGAACAGTCACCGGAACCGGTTGAAACCCGTTATTTGCATTCCTCTGAAGGGCTGAAGCTGGAGAGCGGTGAAACTCTGCCTGAATTTACCCTGGCTTACGAGACTTACGGCAGACTGAATGCCGGCCGGGACAATGCCGTGCTTATCCTGCATGCCTTGACCGGTGATGCCCATGCCGCCGGCTGGCACCGCGGCGATAAGAAAACGGGCTGGTGGGATGCTATGATCGGCCCGGGCAAGGCTTTCGATACCGATCAATATTTCATTATTTGTTCTAACGTCCTGGGCGGTTGCAAGGGCTCTTCGGGGCCTTCTTCTCTGGATCCCGTCTCCGGCAGTCCGTTCGGACTGCGCTTCCCCATGATAACCATCGGTGATATGGTCAATGCCCAGTTGAGGCTGGTGCGTCATCTCGGCATCAGCCGTCTGCTGTCCGTCGCCGGGGGATCGATGGGCGGGATGCAGGTACTGGAATGGATGTCCTCGCATCCCGATTTTATCGCGAGCGCTATTCCTATTTCAATCGCTCTGCGCCATTCGCCCCAGCAAATCGCTTTCAATGAAGTCGGCCGGCAGGCGATTATGGCCGACCCCCGCTGGAATGAGGGCAATTACTATTCTGCCGCTCATCCCGATCGCGGGCTGGCCGTGGCTCGCATGGTCGGACATATCACCTATATGAGCGATAAGTCCATGGAGGAAAAATTCGGCAGGCGTAAAAAGGATGAGAAACAGCCTTTTAAATTCACTGCTGATTTTGAGGTGGAGGGTTATCTGCATCATCGCGGCCGGACCTTCGTGGAGAGATTCGATGCCAACAGCTATCTGTATATCACTAAAGCCATGGACTACTATGATGCCCTGAAAAATCGCAAACCGGCCCAGGTCTGGCATAACAGCGATCTGAAGGTGCTGGTTATCGCCTATAAATCGGACTGGCTTTATCCGGCTTATCAGACCCAGGCAATAGTCCGGGCCTGCAAGCTGGCCGGGCTGGATACTACCTACTGTGAGATTGAATCGAATTACGGACACGACTCCTTTCTGGTCGAGACTAATGAACAGACCCACCTGATTAAGTATTTCCTGGAAAGGGTCCAACAAAGTGTGAAGACAGATGAGTTCAACAGGTCCTGATAATTGTCTGGAATACAGGGTGATTGCCAGCCTGGTTCAGCCCGGTTCTTCGGTTCTGGACCTGGGCTGCGGCGACGGCGGACTGCTGTCACTGCTTAAAAAAGAGCGCGGGGTTAGCCGTTTACAGGGTATTGAGATTGATGAAAAGGCCATCTACCGCTGTGTGGCCCGCGGTCTGAGTGTTTTTCACGGAGATATAGACAGCGGCCTGTCTGAATACGGGGATGACTCTTTCGATTACGTTATCCTGGACCAGAGTTTTCAGCAGGTCAAAAAGCCTGACAACGTATTGCAAGAGGCTCTGAGGGTGGGGCGTAAAGTGATTGTGGCTTTCCCCAATTTCGCCTATTACAAAGCCCGCTTTCAGCTTGGCCTGGCGGGCAAGGCTCCGGTTACCCGCTCTTTGCCTTTCCAGTGGTATGATACGCCTAACATCCATTTTCTAGCTATCGCTGATTTCGAAGACTACTGCCGTCAGCATCAGATTAAAATTGAGAAAAAAGTCTTTCTCAGCGGCAAGCGCAGGGTCAGGCTACTGCCTAACTGGTTGGCGCTGCTGGGTATCTATCTGATATCCTGAATATAATCCCGGAATTTGTGGTAACCCGTTTGAGGGAGGAATAATTTGAAACATATCTATATGGACTACGCCGCTACTACTCCGGTCCATCCTGAAGTCCTGGCGGTCATGCAACCTTATTTCACCGAAGTGTTCGGTAATGCCTCCAGCATACACTGGTTCGGTAATGAAGCCAAAAAAGCCCTGGATAAGTCCCGTTCGATTATCGCTGCTTTCATAGGAGCCGCCCCGGAAGAAATCATTTTTACCGCGGGCGGCACCGAGTCCGATAATTTTGCGCTTAAGGGTGTGGCTGAAGCCTTCCGTGCTACCCGCAATCATATCATTACCAGCCGCATCGAGCATCATGCCGTTTTGGAAAGTTGCCATTTCCTGGAAAAGCAGGGTTTTTCCGTAACTTATCTGCCTGTCGATAGCTATGGCAGGGTCGACCCCGGCGAGGTTAAAAAGGCCATCACTCCACACACCTGCCTGGTATCCGTAATGCAGGCCAGCAACGAAGTGGGCACCCTGCAGCCGATCTCTGAGATAGGCCGTATCACACGCGAAGCCGGAGTTTTGTTGCATTGCGATGCCGTGCAGTCCTTCGGCCATATTCCGGTCAATGTGGATGAGCTGAATGTAGATTTGCTTTCCGTATCCGGGCATAAACTCTACGGTCCCAAAGGTACCGGCTTTTTATACGTGCGCCAGGGCACTCGTATCGCCGCTTTCATACACGGCGGAGGACAGGAGGACGGCCGCCGGGGCGGGACCTATAATATTCCCGGTATTGTCGGACTGGGTAAAGCAGTGGAAATCGCCGGCCGGGAGATGACGGAGGAAGCCGGCCGCCTGAGCGTATACCGGGACAGGATTATTGCGGCTTTAACCGGTTCTCTGGATATGGTTAAATTAAACGGCCATCCAGTTCAGAGACTGCCCAATAACATCAATGTCAGCATTGCATATGTGGAGGGTGAAGCCACTTTGATGAGCCTGGATTTAGCAGGAATCGCAGCTTCGACCGGCTCTGCCTGCAGTTCGGAAAGCTCGGAACCTTCCCATGTGTTATCGGCCATGTGCGTTCCGGCTGAAGAAGCCCGCTGTTCCATGCGTTTTACTCTGGGTAAGTGGAATTCTGAAGAGGATGTGGATTATTTAATCAAGATTTTACCGGAAATTGTGACTAAGTTAAGGGCAATGTCGCCTCTGAACGGCCGCAAAATTAAAGCATAAAGGAAATACGATGAGCGAATTACCTGCCATTGGTAAAATTTCTCCTGAGATATTTAAAGAGATTATCTTTCCCCGGCTGGGTGCAGCCGGTAAAAAGGTGCTGGTGGGCCCGCAGCATGGAGTCGATGTAGGTATCGTGGAAATAGGTGATAAGGCAGTTTCCATAACCTGCGATCCGGTTTTCATCGTGCCGGAATACGGCTGGGAAAGGGCAGCCTGGTTTGCCATTCACATTATCGCCTCGGATTCGGTTACCAGCGGTTTGAAACCGTCCTATCTGTCGATAGATCTGAATCTGCCCATGAGTATTACCAAAGAACAGCTGACCACGATGTGGGATGTAATTCATCAGGAATGTCAGAAAATCGGCATCAATATCATCACCGGCCATACCGCCCGTTATGCGGATTGTCACTATCCCATGGTAGGCGGGGCTACTATCATAGGTGTGGGTGAACTGGATGAATATGTCACCCCTGCCCTGGCCAAACCCGGCGACAGCATTATAATCACCAAAGGTCCGGCTATCGAAGCCTGCGGCATCTTTGCTACCATGTTGCCCGAATTATTGTCCGCAAAGCTGGGGAAGGACTTGGCCAGGAAATCTCAGGATATTTTTTATAAAATGTCTGTTGTGGAGGATGGTTTGACGGCTGTGTCCGTCGGACGCCGCGATAAAGGGGTGACCTGCATGCATGACGCCACCGAATGCGGAATCTGGGGCGGACTTTTTGAAATCGGCCAGGCGTCAGGCTGCGGAGTGAGGGTGTACCAGTCCCGGATCGTGGTGGAGGAGGGGGTGCCGGAAATATGTGGCCTGTTCGGCATCGACCCTTATGCCTCTATCAGTGAAGGAACCTTGATTTTGACCTGCCGGCCGCAGGCGGCAGATGCTATTATAGAGGCTTTACATAAGAAATCGATTAAAGCTTCGGTAGTGGGCGAACTGACCGCTCCCGAAAGGGGAATGGTACTGATTAAGAACGGCAAAGAGGGCAAGCTGGAACATCCCATCGTAGACCCGTTCTGGAATGCTTTTTATGCGGCTCTGGCCGCTAATCCGGCCTGAATTACGGAGGTAATATTATGAGCGATACACGTGAAATATTAACAAATTGCCAAACTATCGCGGTCGTCGGACTTTCGCCTGATGAGACCAGGACCAGCCATCGTGTCGCCAGTTATTTACAGGAGCAGGGTTATAAAATCATCCCGGTCAATCCTAATGCAAAGGAAATCCTGGGCGAAGTCTGTTATGCCAGGTTGACCGATGTGCCTGAGAAGGTTGACGTGGTGGATATTTTCCGCCGGTCGGAAGATGTGATGCCGGTTGTGGAGGATGCCATCAAGTCCGGTGCCGGCGTCATCTGGATGCAGGAAGGGATAGTCAACGTGGAGGCTGCGCAGAAGGCGGATAAGGCCGGATTGAAAGTTGTGATGGACAAATGCATGTTGAAGGAACACCTGCGTTTGAGTGGTGATTAACGTTGATATAACTACAGGTAGAAAACAGGAGGTTGATAATATGGTCAAGGTATTAGCCTGGTTAGTGGTGGCAGCCGGTATCATCAGTGTAGCGGCGGGCGCCTTTTTCGTAGCTCAAGGCTTTGCCAAAGGCGGCTGGCTGAAGGAAGCCATGCAAGAGGAAAAAATTACCCTGGGACTATCGCAGGAGGCGATTGCAGCCGGAGATTACATCGACACCATGTCCGAGCTTCAGGTTGCCGGCGATACAGTCAGGAATCACCGTCATAGTATGTCTGCCAGTTATAGTGAAGCTCTGGCCGGCGGCCAGTACGACCCGACCAATGTGGGTCAGGCTACCTATGCACAGGCTTTAAACCTTGAAAACTATCTCTATCTGGGTGTTTTGTCCTTTGGTGTAGTCCAGATCGCTGAAGGTGCAGGTGCAGTTATGATTGTTATCGGTCTGGCTCTGGCGGCGATTGGACTGTTACTGGTAAAAATGGTTAATGATTGATTTTATCTACAGGATGTGAGTTATGGCTAAAGTAGTGGCTGTCAGTAGCAGCAAAACTAAAGGCGTCCGTAAAGAGAATATCGGACAGGCCGTTTTGAAGAACGGTTACGGTCTGGAGGGCGATGCACATGCCGATTCCGGCTGGCACCGCCAGGTCAGTCTGCTGGCAATTGAAAGTATAGAGAAGGCGCGCCGGATGGGCTATGATGTTCATCCGGGAGATTTCGCAGAAAACATCACCAGCCAGGGCATAGAGTTGTGCAGCCTGCCTATCGGCACCCGTTTGAATATCGGAGCGGAAATCGTTTTGGAAATCAGCCAGATTGGTAAAGAGTGCCATACCGGCTGCGCCATATTCAAGCAGACCGGCAAATGTATCATGCCGAAAGAAGGAGTGTTTGCCAAAGTTATCCAGGGAGGCGTAATCAATACCGGAGACGATATTGTGGTGCAACCCAAGTATTCCTGCTGTTGAGGCAGGCGTAACCTGAAAAACCGGAGGTCCCCTATCATGACTTATTCCACCCAAACCCTGCTCGACAAGATTGCGGCATTGAAAAAAAAGCGCAATGCGCTGATCCTGGTGCACAATTACCAGCTGGGCGAAGTGCAGGAAGCGGCTGATTTCGTGGGAGATTCCCTGGAATTAAGCCAGAAAGCCGCTGCGGCCTCGGCCGATGTTATCGTTTTCTGCGGGGTCCATTTCATGGCTGAAACTGCCTCCATATTGAATCCGCAGAGAAAGGTCTTGCTGCCTGATGCGCAGTCCGGCTGTCCGATGGCGGATATGATTACCGCTGAACAGTTGATAGCCAAAAAAAAGGAGCTGCCCGGCGCAGCGGTGGTTTGCTATATCAACTCGACCGCCGAAGTTAAGGCCTATTCCGATATCTGTTGTACCTCAGCCAATGCGGTTGAAGTAGTCAACAGCCTGCCGGATGAAGAGATCCTTTTTGTGCCCGACCAGTATCTGGGCAGCTTCGTGGCGAGACACACTAAAAAGAAGATGCATTTCTGGCCGGGCTATTGTCCCACCCACGCCAGGATTCGCCCTGAAGATATTTTGAGAGCTAAAGCGCAGTATCCTGAGGCGGTGGCTATTGTCCATCCGGAATGCCGTCCCGAGACTATCGATGCAGCAGATGAAGCCCTGAGCACCGGAGCGATGGCTCGCTATGTCAAATCCAGCCCGGCTAAAACCATCATAGTCGGCACTGAGGTCGGCTTCATCTACCGGCTGCGCAAGGAGAATCCGGACAAACAATTTATCGTCGCTTCAGAGCAGGCCATTTGTCCGCGTATGAAACTGATTACTCTCGAAAAAGTGTTGTGGTCGCTGGATGAACTGTCACCCGAGGTTAAAGTTCCGGAGGATGTCCGGAAAAAAGCCATAGTGGCGGTCAACCGGATGCTGGCTTTGAGCCGTTAACCTGCTGTCTTTTCCACACTTATCGGGCTGTGTTGAATATAATTAAATTAAGCAGTGTAAAAAAGCACAATAAATTTTGAGAGAACGTTAAGATGAGAAAAGTATATCTGGACTGTTCAGCCGCCTATCCGGTACTGCCTGAAGTCCGCACAGCCATGCAGCCTTTCTGGGAGGCTGATTTCGGTAATCCTTTATCGATTCATGATTGGGGCGATGCCCCGCGTGAAGCTCTGGAAGCTGCCCGTGCTTCCGTAGCCGCTTTAATCGGTGCGCCGGAGCCTGAGGAAATTATCTTCACTGCCAGCGGCAGCGAAAGCAATAACCTGGCCGTCAAGGGCCTGGCTCTGGCCAATCAGAGTAAGGGCAAACATATCGTTATTTCCGCTATCGAGCACTTTTCAGTGCTGAATTCGGCCAAATTCCTGGAGAAATTCGGTTTCGAGGTCAGTCAGGTGCCGGTGGATAAAAACGGCCTGGTAGATCCGTCTGCAGTTGATAAAGCCATCCGTCCGGATACCATCCTGGTCTCGATAATGACTGCCAACGGGGAAGTGGGTACTATCGAACCTATCGCCGATATCGCCAAAGTAACCCGTGAGCACAAAGTGATCTTCCATACGGATGCTGTGGCTGCCTGCGGCAGTATACCGGTTGATGTCAAAACCCTGGGAGTCGATGCCCTCAGCCTGGCCGGTAATCCGCTTTACGGGCCCCGCGGCAGTGCTGCACTGTGGCTGAAACGCGGTGTGCGTATTTTACCCATGATTGACGGCGGTATACAGGAAGGCGGCCGCCGGGCCGGCAGTGAAGACCTGCCCGCCATCGTGGGCATGGGTAAAGCTGCCGAAATCGCAGCGCGTGAGTTAACCCGCCGCTCCGCCGCCCTAACCGTATTAAGAGATAAACTGATTAAAGGTCTGATAGAAAAAGTACCCCATGTAGTTTTAAGCGGCGATGCGCTCAAGCGTCTGCCGGGGCATGCCAGTTTCTGCGTGGAATTCATCGAAGGTGAAGCCATGTTGATGCTGCTTAACAGCCAGGGCATCGCGGTCTCCAGCGGTTCTTCCTGCACCTCTCGCGCTCTCAAGGCCTCGCACGTCCTGCTGGCTATGGGCTACAATCACGAACTGGCCCAGGGCTCTTTGTTATTTACTTTCGGTCAGGATACCTCTGCCGCGGATATTGATTACGTACTGGAAGCTATGCCGCCTATCGTGACCCGCTTAAGAGAGATGTCTCCGGTTTATGCCAAGTATTTGAAGTCTCAAAAAGGAGAAGGATAATGCCTGTTTACAGTGATAAAGTGATGGAACATTTCATGCATCCCCGCAATGTGGGTGAGATTGAAAATGCCGACGGTGTGGGTGAAGTCGGCAATCCCGTCTGCGGCGATATGATGACTTTCTATATCAAGGTTAAAGACAATCATCTCGAGGATGTAAAATACAAGACTTTCGGTTGCGGTGCTGCTATTGCCGTATCGAGTATGGTCAGTGAGATGGCCAAGGGTGCTACTATCGAAGAGGCTCAGAAAATTACTCCGGAGTCTGTAGCCAAGATGCTGGACGGCCTGCCCAAACAAAAATTTCATTGTTCCAACCTGGGTGCACAGGCCTTGAATAAAGCCATCGACGATTATCTGGTCAAGACCGGCAAAATGAAGGCGGAAGAAACCCAGGACAAGTATGCCGACGAAGATGAAGAGGGCGGCGAGTGCAGTGCCGAAGGTTGTCAGAGTTGCACCAGGCATCATCTCTAAACGGCCCGGCGTTCCGGTCGGTTGTTCTCGGTTGATTAGGCTGGAGAGGTAAAAGCTGTGGAAAATGAAAAATTTACCCTGGTATTGTTCAGCGGAGACCTGGATAAAGCCCTGGCGGCTTTTATACTGGCTACCACGGCGGCCAGTATGGGTATGGAAGTCACCATGTTCTTCACCTTCTGGGGTTTGAACGTGATTAAACGTAACGAGGGCGGTATCAAGAGCCGGGGCCTGATGCGCAGGATGCTGAATACTATGAACCGGGGCGGCGCCAGGCGTTTGAAGTTGTCCAGGTTCAATCTGCTGGGGTTGGGCACCTGGATGATGAAGAAGCTTATGAAGCAGTCCAACTATCCCTCTATCGATGAATTTATTACCATGGCCAAAGAGATGGGCATTAAGATGGTGCCCTGTTCTACTTCATGTAATATCCTGGGATTGCCGGATGATGCCTTTACCGACGGCATTATGAGTCAGGCCGGAGCGGCTTATTTTCTGGCCCAGGCCCGTGAATCCAAAACAACTGTTTTCATCTAAAATCAAATAGCGGAGAATCCATATGCAGGCTGATGAAACCCTGGATTGTTACGGTCTGATGTGCCCGATGCCCATCATCAAGACCTCCCAGCAGTTGAAGAAAATGAAGCCCGGCCAGGTGCTGGAGGTGGTGGCCTCTGATAAAGGCATCAAGCAGGATATGCCGGCCTGGTGCAAAACGACCGGCAATGAATGCCTGGCGATTGAGGAGAATGGGGAGGACATCAAAGTATACGTTAAAAAAACGCAATAATCCGGCTCTAATCTCATTGCAGCAGTGCCTGATGTGTCATATTTGACATAAATATGGCACTTTTTGTTTCTCGAATCACATAAATAAAATTAATATTTTCTAAAAATTGTTACTGCCAAGCGTTAGTTATTATGGTAAAATTAATAATATAGGTTTAAGTAATTTTTAGGGACATGAATTTTATACGTTGGATATCAGCTGTGTCGTTTTAGCCGGGGGCAAAAGTAAACGTTTGGGCCGTAACAAGATAGTGGAGCCGATTGGCAATAAGAGCCTGATCGAACGTGTAATTTCAAACCTCTCTCAGTTTAACAACCAAATTATTGTAGTAACTGCCCGGGACTCTTCACTGCCGGATTTAGGCTGTTACAGCAATCTGAGAATGGTACAGGATGTCATCCCGGACAAGGGCACGCTCGGAGGCATTTATACCGGCCTGATGTTATCAGCTACAGATTTGAATCTGGTCGTTGCTTGTGATATGCCCTTTCTGAACATTGCATTGTTAAATCACATGGTTGAGTCAGCCGGCGGTTATGATGCGGTTGTACCTCGCGTAAACGGTGTGCTTGAACCTTTGCATGCCGTATATTCCAAAAACTGTCTGGCTTCAATTAAGTATCTTATTGATAATAACCGTTTATCGGTCTTAGACCTTTATCCCCTGATAAAGGTCAATTATGTGTCGGAAGAGGAAATCGACGCTCTGGATAAAGACCATTTGAGCTTTTTTAACGTCAATACTGAAGCGGACCTTATTTCCGGTCGCAGATTGATGAACGAGAAGGGAACCCTGGATGATTAGTGTTGAAGAGGCGCTGGATATCGTCTTATCCGGTGTAACACCTCTGGAACCAGAGGAACGGCCTATTCTGGAATGCCTGGGCCAGGTGCTGGCTGAGGATGTTTATTCCGAAGTAAACGTGCCGCCGGCCGATAACTCCGCTCTGGACGGCTATGCTGTGAGAGCGGCGGATATTGCCGGAGCAGCTTCTGACAGGCCGGTTATTTTAAAGGTAATCGATATTGTGGTAGCCGGTGATGTGCCTCGCAAAGAGGTTGTCAAAGGAACTGCCGTCCGGATTATGACCGGCGCTCCGGTTCCGCAGGGAGCCGATGTGGTCATTGGATTCGAGAATACCGATGAGCCTACTCGTCAAACTACCTCAAAGGGTTATCCGGATGAAATAGGTATTCTCCTCAGCGAGTCTTCCGGCTCCAACATCCGCAAGACGGGCGAAAGCGTTAAGATCGGGGAGCAGGTATTGCCGCGGGGTACCGTTCTCAAACCTTCTGAAATCGGGGTTATCGCCTCGATGGGCCAGCCGTCAGTTAAAGTACACCGCCGCCCGGTGGTGGCTATTCTGGCTACCGGTGATGAGTTGACTCCTCTGGGCCAGCCTCTGGCCGAGGGTAAGATCTATAATAGCAACAGCTACAGTGTGGCCTCTCAGGTAATTAGAGAAGGCGGTATTCCCAAATTGCTGGGAATTGCCCTGGACAACCGCGAATCTCTATCCTCCTGTTTCAATCAGGCCCTGGATGCCGATATCCTGGTTACCATCGGAGGCGTTTCGATGGGTGACTATGATATGGTCAAAGATGTCCTTAAAAACGAGGGCGAGATTGTTTTCTGGAAAGTCCGTGCCAAACCTGGTAAACCGCTGGCCTTCGGTACCATCAAAAGGAAAGGGCGGCGCGATCTGTTCCATCTCGGCTTGGCCGGTAATGCGGTTTCCAGCATGATAAACTACGAGCTTTTTGTGCGTCCGGCTATTTTAAAAATGCTGGGCAGGACCAATCTGGAGAAGCCTTCCATCGAAGCCATTATGGAAGACAGCATCAAGAATGATGACGGACGCCGGGTTTTCGCCAGGGTTATCGTTGAACGTCAGTCCGACGGCTATCATGCCAGGTTGACCGGACCCCAGGGATCAGGCATATTGACATCAATGACTATGGCTAACGGTCTGGCGATTGTGCCGGAAGATGTGCCCAGATTGTCAAAAGGCGATAAAGCTAAAGTCCTGATGCTTAACTGGATTCTGGAAAACTGACCGTTTTTATTTGACATATAATGTATTATAGTTAAGTGAAGAGGTAAGATATTTTGATTTTCGAAGCTTCTGAATTTAATTTCCAAGCTTCACCGGAGATTGCCAGGGCCAGAAGGGTGCTGATCAAGCCCTCTGCCGCTTATCCTTCGCCTTATCCCGTGACCACCAGTCCCGAGATGATTGCCAGGATTATCGAAGGTATCAGGGAAGTCAGCGATGCGGATATTCTCATTCTGGAAGGCACTCCGGGTGGCTCGCCTATCTATCCCATCTACCAGTCTCTGGGCTATGATTTCCAGCGTGTGCTGATGCTGGATGTCAAGGATTGCATCTGGGTTGAGGTCGATAATCCTCTGCCCAAACCTTTTGCAGTGCCCACCTTCTGGATTCCCAATGTGATTTTATCCAGCGACTACCTGATTACGGTTTCTACCCTGAGGGTTATCAATGACCGGCCTGAATGCAGCATCGTTAACCTGCTCTCTGCTTTACCCAGTACCAAGTACGGCAATCGTTCTGCCGGCGGCTGGGACAGCCTGCACGGATTGGGCATCGATAAGGTAATGGCGGATTTATATTTTACACTACCTTTCGATATGGGCATCATCGAAGCGCAACAGGTCTTTACCGGCAAGAGTCCTCAGTTGAGCAGCGGTAAAGTGGAAAATTGCGGCAAGGTTTTTATGGGTGAACCCTTTGATATAGATAACGAGGCCTGTCAATTGTTGGGTTTGAAGTCGGAGTACCTTGATCTAATCAAAGTAGCCCGGGTCGGTTTTGAGTCCTGATAGTCAATTTCGAAACTGTTGAAACCGGTGCACTCATCGGACCAGCTTATTTCCAGGTTATCGACCCTGGCTCCTGCGGGACCTTTTTTCAGGGCGGCAATCAACTCTTGTAATGACTCCATGCGGCCTTCGGCTATAACTTCTACCTGGTTACCGCTGGTCAGGTTTTTAACTCGGCCTTTTATTTCCAACCTGTCGGCCTGACTCTTGGTGAAAGCTCTGAAATAGACTCCCTGTACTTTACCCGTCACGATAATATAAACGGATTTTAGTGTTTCTGTCATATGCGGTCTTAAAATGAAACGGGCAGAGGTTAATCTGCCCGTTCTGAATTAATCTTCGTCTTCGAAATCTTTATTTTTCTTGCCTTTCTTGATTACCTCTACCTCCGGTCTGACTTCCTGTATACCGGAACTCAGAGAGGACTTTTGTTTAGCATCCTTCTTGGGTTTCTTCTTCTCCCTGCCTGCAAAATCTCTACCACCCATGGTGTGCCTCCTTAAATTCAGTAATAGAAATTTTCTAAAATATAGCTTTAAAATCAGTTTAACAAATGCTTCCGGTCTGTGTAAAGATAGATTATAGACTCAGCCTTGAGCTATTAGACCGGAACTCACCACCGGCAGGCTGATCTTGCCGGCTGGCTGAATTGCCCTTTTTCCCGAAAGCATAAGTCCTGGTAATTATTAACTAAAAGGCTTCTTTTTCCTCGTTAAATTTTAAAGTCCCCGCAAATATTCCGGCCTCAGCAGCGCCGGATCGCGGCTAGCCAAAACCCGGTTGATTTGAGACAGCATTCTTTCTTTATCCTGAGGTAAAGTGCCTCTGACCGAAAGATAGTTGGATGCGTGCATCGAACTGAAGAAGCAATGGGTGAAAGAGGAGTTCTCTATCATCAGCTTCAACTCCTGCAATGACTGCATGGGCGAAATCAACTCGAATCTACCTGCTTTACAGTCTTCATACATAGGGGTTCCCGGTATCAGCGTCAAGGTTAGAGCTCCCACATAGTCGGGATCCATTTCAGTCAGTATTCCGGCGGTCGCTAGGGCATGGGCTTCACTGCCTGCAATGCCACCCAGGCCGAGCAGCACTGTGACCGAGCTTAAGATGCCGGCTGCTTTAATTCTGCGCCCGGCCTCGATAATCTGCCGGCGGGTGACTCCCTTGCCGATCTTTTTAAGTACTTCATCCTGTCCGCTTTCCACACCCAGATACAATATCCCCAATTTAAGCTCTTTCAGAGTGTGCAGTTCTTCCACGCTCAGACGCAAA
>DAOUFH010000267.1:0-2416 GCA_034429955.1 Dehalococcoidales bacterium | reverse complement strand
GCCGGTTGACATACTTCTGTTGCTAATGTTAACATTTGGGCATTCATTTAAGGCCTAGTCCCTCTA
This sequence comes from Dehalococcoidales bacterium, assembly GCA_034429955.1. GTDB lineage: Bacteria > Chloroflexota > Dehalococcoidia > Dehalococcoidales > UBA3254 > DATIKD01. Next base: position 2,350 of record DAOUFH010000267.1, on the reverse strand, counting down.
GGTATAAAAGGACGAAATGGAAGAACAAACCAGGATAGATTATTATCAACTGACAACCGGTTTTGAATTTCCTCCCCAAAGCTATCAGCTGGATGAAAATACAGTCAGGTTGTACCTGGATGCAACCCAAGACGATGCAGACTTTTTTCGCCGGCAGGGACTGGTGCCGCCGATGGCGGTGACGGCCCTGGCTATGACCGCGCTTTCCGGTGCCGTCAGTATGCCTTCCGGTACTATTCATGTTTCCCAGGAACTGGAATTCCTGAAACTGGTTAAGGTGGGTGATACCATTACCTGCCGCTCCAAAATCAGCCGGAAGCTGGAACGCGGCGGACTGCGGCTGATGAATACCGATATCAGCGTTGCGAATCAGAAGGGAGAAGTAGTGCTGACGGGCAAGGTCGGCTTTGTGCTGCCCGAGCCCTCTGTGGCAGCCGGCTAAGATCAAGGTACGCAAGCTGCGGCAGGACTGCGAGAGATTTTTATGTTTAAACCTGCAAGCGAATTAACGGTTGGTCTGGCTTTGCCTGAGTTGAAGAAACATATCACGCAGGAGAATATCAACCTGTATGCTCAGGCCAGCCGCGATTTCAACCCTGTTCATATTGATGAAGAATTCGCCCAAAAAACAGCAGCCGGAGGCACGATAGCCCACGGCATGCTGAATCTGGCCTATGTTTCACAGATGATGACCGCCGCTTTCGGCCAGCACTGGCTGGAGAACGGCAAATTCAATGTCCGCTTTAAGATGCCGGCGCGACCCGGCGATGATTTGACTATTCAGGGAAAAATTGAAAAAATCACTGCGGAAGGCGCTTTTTTGACAGTTAATTGTTCGGTACTCTGTGCTAATCAAAAAAATGAGACCGTGATTAGCGGAGAAGCTGTTGTGAGGATAGATAAATGATGAAAATAGCTGTTGATGCGATGGGCGGCGATTACGCTCCCGCCGATGTGGTGCAGGGGGCGGTGGAGGCTGCCAGACAGGCCGGTCTGGGTCTGTTCCTGGTAGGCCAGCAGGACAAAATCAAGACTGAATTGGCTAAATATGATATCGCCGGTCTGGATATAGAAATAGTACATACCGATGAATTTTTGAAAGAAGGCGAGCAGCCGGCTTATGCTTTGCGTCAGAAGCGTTCGGCTTCAATCGCTCTGGCCACCAAACTGGTGCGCGATGGCAAAGCCCAGGCGGTCTTTTCCGCCGGACCTACGGGCGGCGTAATTGCCTCCGCCCTGATGATTCTAGGTATGGTTGAAGGTATTTCCAAGCCTGTGCTGGGCGGTCCTTTTATCGGTTTCGCTCCTAAGACGGTGATTATGGATGTCGGCGGCAATGTCGATGTCCGTCCCGACCAACTGCTGGACTTCGCTATTGTGGGTGCGGTCTATGCCCGCACTCTCCTGGAGGTGCCTGACCCGACCGTAGGTATTCTCAGCATCGGTGCGGAAGAAGGCAAAGGCAATGATCTGGTCAAGGCTGCCTATCCTATGTTCAAGCAGAGTGGTCTGAATTTTGTGGGTAATATCGAGGGTTATGACCTGATTGCCGGCAAAGCCAATGTGGTGGTCTGTGATGGTTTTGTAGGTAATGTACTGGTAAAATTTTATGAAAGTCTGGGACACGGCATGGCCCATTTTCTGGAGAAAAAATTACAGGGCAAACTGTCGGATAATGATATCAAAGAGGTCTGCGGCAGCCTGCTTAAAATGACCAATGCGGCCGACGCTGCGGGCGGTGGCCCGATCTGGGCTGTCAACGGACTGGCTATCAAGGCGCACGGACGTTCTCGTGCCGATGAGATAGCGCGGGCTATAATTTATATCAAGAGCCTGGCTGAAAAAGATGTCGTCAACGCCTTGAAACAGGAACTGTCCCGGATTCGCAGCCGCCTGAGTATGCCCGGCACTCAATCTTAACCGTTTGTAGTTTTGGATAAGGCTTGCCAAATAAATTATTTTGAAGGAGCTTTCACATGTCAACCGATAAGGTTCAGGAAGTTGAAGAAGTCGTACGCAAAGCTGTGGCTAAAATTACCCGCAATGAGAACGTAGTTATCACTCCCACCTCCACCTTTAAAGAACTGGGTGCCGATTCTCTGGATGTAGTCCAGGTTATGGTGGCTATTGAAGAAGCCTTTGATATTGAGCTGGTTGATGATGAAATGAAAGCTTTGACCAATATGGGCAGCTTTATCGAATATGTTAAAAAGAAAGTTGCCGAAAAGAAATAGTCAGGCAGCCTTGGACCGATAAACCTCACAATCAGGAGTTGCGATGTCTCTCAAGGGAAAAGTCGCTCTTATCACCGGCGGCTCCCGCGGCATAGGGCGGGCAATCACTCTCAAAC
>DAOUFH010000266.1:0-1974 GCA_034429955.1 Dehalococcoidales bacterium | reverse complement strand
GTACCCGGTTATGTACGAAAAAGACCTGCCCGTTCCGGTCCAGTTCGCGTAATATCGCTTCCCTCACCAGTTGGTCGCCGTATTCGGCTACATAGGTGCGGATAGGCTGGCGGTTTTCAGGCGGAGTTTCAATAACGCTCATATCCCGCACACCCACCAACGACATGTGCAGGGTGCGTGGAATAGGTGTAGCACTGAGCGTCAGCACATCCACCTGCTCCCGCAGTTTCTTCAAAAATTCCTTGTGCGCTACACCGAAACGCTGCTCCTCATCAATAATCAGCAGCCCCAGATCTTTAAATTTCACGTCTTTTTGCAGCAGCCTGTGGGTGCCGATGCAGATATCTACATTACCGCTGGCTATTCCGGCCACCACCGATTTTTGCTCTTTGGGTGAACGGAAACGGCTTAAAACATCGATTTTTACCGGAAAGGTCGCCATGCGCTGTTTGAATGTAATATAATGCTGTTCCGCCAGTACGGTGGTGGGCACCAGCACGGCGACCTGTTTGTTGTCCATCACTGCCTTGAAAGCTGCCCGCAGTGCGATTTCAGTCTTGCCGTAGCCGACATCACCCACAATCAGCCTATCCATGGGCTTACCGTCGGCCATATCCTCTTTGACTTCTTCCTGGACTTTAAGCTGGTCGGGGGTTTCTATATAGGGGAAGGAAGCCTCCAGCTCTCTCTGCCAGACGGTATCCGGAGGATAGATATGCCCTTCCAGCACTTCACGTTTGGCATATAGCTCCAGCAGGTCCTGGGCGATCTCTTCGACGTCTTCTTTGACTTTCTGTTTGGTGCGGTTCCATTCCTGTGTCCCCAGCCGGCTTAGATTGGGAGCTTCTTCGCCCGAGCCCACGTAGCGGCTTAAACGGTCGATTTGCTCGGTAGGTACATACAATTTGTCCCCGGCAGCATACGTCAGCACCAGGTATTCTTTTTGAGTATTATTGGTGCTCATATTCTGTATGCCGCTGAATTGACCGATGCCGTGTTCCACATGTACCACATAGTCGCCTGGTTTGATATCGACCAGTAATTTATGCCGCTTGACCGGACGTTTCTTCAGAAAGCGGCGTTCTTTGACGAAACCGAAAATTTCGTGGTCGGTTAAAAGATGGCTCTCGCCGCATATCCAGCCGGACTCCAGTGAGCCCTGTATCAGGGTCAGACTGCCTTGAGGCGGCAAGGCGGCTATTGCACCGGAAACAGGAGCCAGTATTTGCTGTTCCTCAAATAATTCTGAAAGTCGCGCAGCCTGGTTAGTGACGTAAATCAACCGTTTGCCGTCTTTTAAAAAGTCCGCGGACTTTTTAATCAGAGTCTGCAATTGTCCGGCATAACTGGGCGCCGGTGTAAAATCAGTCCGGATTACCTTATCTGAAAGGGTCTCTTCCCAGGGCAGTAATTCCAGGACCCGTTTATTTTTTAAACGGCTTTTAATATCAGCCCATTCAAAATGAGGTTTGGGGAAGCTCTCCGGCAGTTCTCCGTCTGCAATCTTACTTTCTTTGATTTCACTATCCTGATCGCTTAAATAATCAATCTCATCTTTGATGATAGACAGTTCATCCATGATTACCAGGGTATTATCCGGCAGGTAGTCCAGCAGGCTGTCCCGGTTAAAAAACGGAGCATAGAAATTCAGATTGGCCGGCCGTTGTCCTTCCAGAATTTGCTGGATTTCCTGTTCAAACTGCTCTTGGCTCTCTGCCTTGCAACGGCTCAGGTCCAAATCTTTTAATAACCTCACAGCCGCGCTGTTTAATTTGACCGGCAGTATTTCATTGGCGGGAGATATTTCAGCCTGATTTACTGTTTTGACGGAACGCTGGGTGGCTGAATCATACCAGCGCAGGCTTTCCAGGGTATTGCCGAAAAACTCCAGCCGCAGCGGATATTCGTTAAGCGGAGGGAAAATATCGACGATGTCACCCCGACGGCTGACGGTGCCCGGGGTTTCGACCAGCG
>DAOUFH010000265.1:0-4200 GCA_034429955.1 Dehalococcoidales bacterium | reverse complement strand
ATGCGGGACCAACCAGATATTATCGGTAGAATAACGGTGAAAACCACCGCCAATCTGGTCAAAAATCCCACCCCGGGCCATTTTGACAAGAGTTGACCGGAGCATATCCAGAGCTTCCGGCTGCCGGGTACGCAGATAATACCTGAGCAAAAATTCCAGTGTCACAGGCTGAGGGAATTTGGGTGCCTGCCCAAAGCCGCCATTAACCTCATCAAAATCCTGACTCAAAGCCGCGTAAGCCTGATCAAGGATAGCGGCAGTCAGGGGTTGAAGGCTTTCACCGTGTTCAGTTTTTTGGTTAAGCAGCTGGATTATTTGTCCGGCGATGCGGTCAACTTCCGGACGCCGGTTGCGGTATGTGTCGATCACGGTCTGGAGCACTCTGGGAAAGCCGGGCATACCCCGGCCTTCTTCAGGCGGAAAATAAGTCCCGCCATAAAAAGGTTTACCCTCAGAAGTTAAAAAGACCGTGAGCGGCCAGCCCCCATTGCCTGAAATGGATTGTACCGCTTCCATATAAATAGTATCCAGGTCCGGGCGCTCTTCCCGGTCCACCTTGATATTGACGAAATTTTCATTCATTAAAGCGGCAATTTCCGGGTTTTCAAAAGATTCATGGGCCATGACATGACACCAGTGACAGGCAGAGTATCCGATGCTTAACAATATCGGCTTATCTTCAGCGCGGGCCCGTGCCAGAGCTTCCTCACCCCAGGGATACCAATCCACCGGGTTGTTGGCATGCTGGAGCAGATAGGGACTGGTTTCTTGTGACAAACGATTGGATTTTAATTGATCAGGCATATAATTACATTTTACTATGAAAATCAAGCGGAGAAGCGGATGAGGTTGACAGGCTACTTTGAACAAGCAAACGTGCTGTGACAGACAGCACCAACAATTGAATTATTGCGCACCGCAGGGTAACTAAAGCCGGTTTATGTTTTAACTTATGATTATCGGCATGGTAAAATTGAAAGTACAGGGTTAAAAATATAAGATTGACGGAATTACTGCTGCAAAAGGACCCGCAAGGCCGGTAACAGCCCTGCCCCGTGTAATAATCCTGAGGCTTTCAGACGGGACAGGTCCTCCCTCTGATACCGGGAGCGTTGCACCATCTGCAGCACCGGACTTTTCAAGATAGCTGTGATATTTTCCAACTGCACATTTGATTCTTAACAGGGAGTTACGTATATGCCTAAAACGATTCATGAAGCCGCCAGAGAGACCCGTGTTTGCCACGAGGCTGATGTTATTGTGGTAGGGGGAGGGCCGGGCGGACACTCTGCCGCAGTGGCAGCGGCACGCAACGGAGCCAAAACAGTACTGGTGGAAAGATACGGACATCTGGGAGGCCTGGCTACCGGCGGACTGGTCATTCAAATTCTGTTATTAAGCGACGGCACCAGAGAACAGCAGATCGCCGGACTGTGTCAGGAATGGATCGACCGGCTGAAGCAAGTCAACGGAGTCCTGGTCCCCAATAAAGCAGAGCTGGGCGCATCCGACCCGCAGGCCATCGCCCGCTGGAGCCGCGTATTGTTTAATGTCGTCGGCGGGAAAGTCAGATTGACCGCCACCGTGGACCCCGAACTTTTAAAATGCGCCTTGAACGATATGGTAGAAGAAGCAGGGGTCAAGCTGTACCTGCATTCCTGGGGCACTCAGGCTATTGTAGAAAACGGCGCGGTTAAAGGTATCATCTTCGAAAGCAAGTCCGGCAGGCAGGCCATACTGGGCAAAGTCATCATTGACGGTACCGGCGACGGCGATATCATGGCATCAGCCGGGGTACCCTTCGATGAAACACTCGACCGCAAACTGAGGTTCTCCAATATGTCGCTGGTCTGGCGCTTCGGGAATATAGATTTCAACAAATTCTGTGAATGGAAGCAAGCCAACCTGCCGCAATATCAGGCGGCTATAAATGAAATTAGCCAGTTATCCGGCGGCACGCGGGTCTTACCCATCGCCAGTAACCGCAATGACGTTTGCTGGTTCAATAATTGGGCCTCAGGCCTGAACCATATCAATGTGGAAGACCTGACCGAAGTCGAGCTGCGCATGCGCCGGGCCATGCGGATCACCCACACTGTTTTTAAGCATAAGGTACCCGGCTTCGAGAACTGCTTTATACTGGATACCGCTTCCCAGATCGGCACTCGCGGCAGCCGGCGCATGATCGGTGAATATGTCTTTAACGAGCATGATCTGCACAACGGAGTGGTGCATGCAGACGCCATCGCGGTCTTCCCCAATACCAGGGGCGCACCGGCCAACCCGGTCGAAAACGGCGAAGCCGCCAGAGCCTATCCGCCCTATCGCTGCTTATTGCCCAAAGATTTGAACGGCCTGCTGGTGGCCTGCCGGGCTTTCTCCGCCGATATCGCGGCCAGCGATGCTTTCAACTGGATACCCCATTGCATCGCCTTCGGCGAAGCCGCCGGCACTGCCGCCGCCATCGCCACCAGGACAGGCGTTCAGCCTCGCGATGTGGATTACGGCACACTGCAAGCTCAATTGCTGAGACAGGGTGTATTGCTGCCCGGTGTTAAACGGGTGGAACCCGGGATCAAAGATTTTAAGTACAGTGATTTCAATGTCCGGCTCGCAGCCGCTCCCCAATCCCACCCGGTCAACACAGAGTCAACAGACTCGGGTGAAAACCAGATTTTCCATTAAACCGGCTTTTGTAATACAGTACCCCAAAAGAGACCCGGATTGATGTCCGGGTCTCTTTTTTACGGCATATTACGAGGGAAAATATTATTCACAGGCTGATGTTTCTCGAGATAAGGCAGGTTTTGAATTCATTAATATTGCCTTAACCCATGGGGCAGATAACACGGTTTAAGATAATTCATGCCTTATTTTAGATAGACCGAGCGCGCCTCGATGAGTTTTTCTATACAATACCTTATCATCTAACAATTCGTATGTATGTCTTAATTGACAGGTATAACGCGTTTAGGTTATTATTGCAACTAGTTGCACTGAGCCTTAAGCCTAAGTATATTTGTTTTATATGTTATTAATATCCTGGTTTAACCTTCAATATGGATAAAGAAAAGCTGGCTGATAGCCTTTCGAGATATTCAGCAAAGTTCAATCAACCCTGACACAGTATTTATATAAAATTTCACACGGTTTAGCATAATAACTAATACTTAGTGCTGGTCTTATAAATAATGATAATCATCCCAAGAATAGCTTTTATCATTACTACCTGTTGTACACTTAAATGCGCCCACTGCGTACATCTGAACAGCCGCTATAAAACCAGGATGATCTTTAAAACCTCCGAAATTATCCAGGATATCACGCGCCTTATGGATGCCATCGACCATATCGGAGGAGTGCATATTATGGGAGGTGAGGCACTACTTCATCCGGACTTACCCCAATTAATGGAAAAGCTGCTGCAACAGGAAAAAATCGGGCACGTCGGCTTAACAACCAACGGTACCATTCTACCCGGTCCGGAACTCCTCACTGTTATGCAACATCCCAAAGCTGAAGTATATTTAAGTAACTATTCCTCGGTAACTAGTACCGGGGAGTGGAAAGCTCAGCTTGAGAAATCCGGAGTATCTTACCATATTGCCGGAGCAGAAAAACTCTGGGTTGACGCCGGCGGAGTCGAATATCGTGGGCGGACAAGAGATGCACTTAGAGCGATATATGGACGTTGTTTATACCGCGAATGCGCTGTCCTGCTTGACGGTCGATTGTTCATTTGTCCGCGGAATGCCAATGCGGTACAGCAGAATGTTATTCCTTTTGAGCAATCCGGGGGCGTCGATATTCGTAAAGAAAACACTGCAACCTGCCGTACCAAAATAGAGCATATGTTATATCAAACGGAGTACCTGACCTGTTGTGACCGGTGCGATTATATTCTCCCGGACGGCTCACAAAAATATATCCCCAGGGCAACCTGACCGCACTTTAAAGATCAGGTGATAAAAAATATAAAATCAAAGGAGATGTCCCCCGTGAAAAAGAACTACTTACTGCCGATGGCGCTGGTAATCGTCGCCACAATAGTCGGGTTGATGGGCAGTATGACCAGCTGTGGGAACACAGACGTGACAACCACTTCCCCAAACACAACCGATTCCACAACAACCTCCGGTTTTGTTCCCTTCTCCTTTACCGACATGGAAGGGCACCAGATCAATATTAATAAGCCGGTAG
>DAOUFH010000264.1:0-4619 GCA_034429955.1 Dehalococcoidales bacterium | reverse complement strand
TTGCTAATGCCATTTGATCCATCCTCCTAAAGTGCCCGCTGCACGAGTTCAATGACATCGAAGACCTGGATCTTCTTACCATTTTCATCGACAGCCTGCTTAAAGTTGCTTTCACACCACGGACAGGCGGTAACCAGTGCTTCCGCACCGGTGGAATTGGCTTCACTGATGCGCTCTCCGGCCGTCCAGTTCGAGAAGTCCGGATTGGTATCACTGCAACCGCCTCCGGCGCCGCAACACCAGGAATATTCGCGGATTCTTTCCATTTCAACCAGCTCGACGCCGGGAATGCTTTTTAAAATGTTTCTGGGGGCATCATAGATACCGTAAGCCCCGTTATAGCGCGGTCTGCGGGGTTCCCAGATATGGACCTGATTCATTATCTTGCCCTCTGTGCCCTCCCAGGCTACGTAGGGCTCACCCAGTCTGCCGAGATGGCAGGGATCGTGATAGGTAACGGTCAGAGGTACTGTTTTAGTGAACTGGATTTTCTTCTGGCTTATCAGACGGTCCAGATATTCCACGATATGCAAGACTTCGATCTTAAGGCCTTTGGGAGCATAAAGCCGTTTGAGAGTATGATAGCAATCGGAGCAGGGAGTTACGATGGTCTTGACTCCGGCAGTTTCAAAAGCCTTGATGTTGGCTTCCGCCCGCTCGTCGAATTCAGGTCGGAAACCCATCTGGTAGGCTCGTCCGGCACAGCAGTTATCAGCGCTGCCCAGGAAGCCCAGGTCGACTCCGCTCTTGAGTAGAATTTCCACCGCTGAACGGGCAATTTTCTGAAGTTCCGGTTCATAGCTGTATTTACAGCCCGGGAAGAAGGCCACCTCAGCTTTCTCTTTGAAGAGGTCTTTCATTCCCAGTCCTTTAGCCCAATTGGTGCGGTCGGCTTTGAGTTTGCCGGCCAGCATGGTCTTTTCCTTTTTCAGGCTTTCGATGACAGGTTTCTGCCGGGGCAAAATCCGGCCGTCCTGAACCGCCCTGGCTTTCAGCTCCAGGTTATGCTCCAGCGGTTCCAGGTTGTAGCGACAGATTTTGCAGGTAATGTCGCAGGCTCCGCAGGCGGTGCAATTATGGATGACATCCACAATTTTATCGGTATAATCCAGTTCCCCGTTGATCAGGCCCAGAGCCAGCTGGAAACGACCGCGGGCTGAATAGGTGCTGAAGTTGTTATAGCAAATACTCGGACAATTTTCGCCGAAGCGCTGACTTTTTATTTGATCGAATGGAGACCATCTGCAATTCAGACAGTTGCTGCAGCGTTCCATCATGGGTTTAAATTCTTCCAAAGACATGACTATCGTCTCCTTAATCCTGAACTATATACTTAGTTTTTCCGGGTTCATTATATTGTTGGGGTCGAAGATCCCCTTGAGCTTTTTCAAAGTAATGGCCGATTGGGCATCCCGGTTGAGCTGGAGTCTGGACCAGATGCCGTAAGGTCTGGCGTAATAGGCGCCCATACCCGCCAATTCTTCGCTGGCCCTTTTGAAGAGCGTTTGCATAGCGGCGACCTCGCGGGAATTTTGCGTATCGTAGGGCAGATAGAACTCACAATGATATGAAGAACCCAGATGCTGGGGTTGTATATAAATACCGATATCCGAAGAGGAGTAACCGGCCTGTTCAGCCAGAGAGTACATTTTATCGATGAATTTAGAGGTCTGGTCCAGTGCGGTTACGAAGAAGATATCCTGGAAAGCGCCTTTCAAGGTATCCTTCCAGTATTTTTCCGGCGAAGGGTTGATGACTTTCTGCAGGACCTGTTCGCCGCGGGCTCCCACTACGGATGATTTCAAGGCCAGTCCGCACTGCTGGGCGATATCGGCGATATCCTGCTCCTGGGCAGATACCCTCTCCTCCGGCAGCAATTCACGTCCGGCAATGCCGACCAGGACTACCCAGGGCGGCAGTTCCGCACGCAGGGCTTTTATTTGTTCTGCGCTTTCTCCCATCAAGGCCGCCAGGTAGGCGCTGTTCATAATAAAAAGCTCGTCGCTGAATCTGACACGCACGACTTTATAAACAAAATCAGTCAGGTCTGCCAGGCTCTTGCCGGGCACCAGATACATTTTATGAATACGGGGTAAAAGTTCACATTTCAAAGAGGCCCAGGTGACGATGCCCATACTGCCCTGTGCTCCGGTCAGCAGCCGGTAGAAATCCAGCATCATAGGGCCGACGGGCTCTACCTGCCATTTTTGTTCCGACCACTGCTGTTTGAGGTCCATAACGCTGCCGCCGGCCTCGCCGGTGAACATGCGGTTGCCGTCACCCCAGGTAACTTCGACGCATCTCAGGGGGTCCAGATAGTTCCACTGGTGCATGGCATTCAGACGGGGTTCGACCTCCAGGACACTGGCTACTACCGATTTGGAGGCTTTAGGCGCCAGAGAAGTTGAGAAGGTCAGGCCTTCTTTAGCCAGCGCGGACTGAAATTCACCGTAGGTCACGCCCGGCTCAATAACCGCCATACGATGCAGCTTGTTGATACTCAAGATTTTATTCAGACCGCTGAGGTCTACTATAACGGCCTCCGGGACCGACGGGACGGTGTCGCCCTTAAAATGCGGAGTCCCCGAACTGACCGGCACCAGAGGCGTCCGGGTCTGATTGGCCCATTTGACCAATTCCTGCACCTGTTCGGCCTTTTGCGGTTTAACGATATACCTGGGAGTCATGCGTCTGGCGAAGCTGCGGTCAGAGGCATACTGCTCAAGCTGCCCAGGGTCGTTAACCAGATTGGTGTTACCCACTATCGCTGCTAATTTTTTTTCCTGGTCATCCACGTTGTATTCTCCCTAATAATATTTGACAAATAGAGCTGTACTGATGCAAAGTAAAAATATGAACTTGTTCTATTTATTTAACTATATCAATTTTAAGGTTATATCGTCAATAAAAGTGAACATGTTTATAATTTTTGACGGCTAATCTTGGCTGTTGACCGGGATTTTGTTATAATGTCCTATAAGAAAATGAAAGAAGAATCACAAACTGGAAAAAAATATAAAAAATCACAATTGACCAAAGAAAGAGTGATGCGGTCATCGGTGGCGATTATGACCCGCAAAGGCTATGAAAATACGACCATTCGGGATATCTGCAACGAGGCCAAAGTATCGATAGGTACTTTTTACAGCTATTTTAAAACCAAAAATGATATATTTTTTGCCAATTATAAAACTGCGGATGAATATTTCACCAATACGGTAGCCCAGATTATTATCGGCAGAAAAGCGACCGACAAGATAATCGATTTTTTCAGGTATTACGCCAGGCTGAATGTTAACACCGGAGTTGAAATGTGTAAGATCCTTTTCAACCCGGATAATTCCTGGTTTGTGCGGCATCGTCCGATGCAGCAGGTACTGGAAAATATAATCAGGGAAGGCCAGGACCAGGCTGAGATAATTGATGATATGGAAGCAGCCCGCATAGTCGATTTGCTCTTCATCCTTATGCGGGGCTGCTGTTATAACTGGTGCATACAGAACGGCAATTACGACCTGGAACTTCAGATGGTGGACTATCTGAAAACTGTGCTGCCGGCACTGCAAAAGAATGCTAAAGCGGAAATGACAGCGCAGTCGACCACGGCGAAATAAGAAACCAAAGCAGAAAGAAATTTAAGCCTCCGGCCAGGGAGGCTTTTTAATTTGACCCTGTGGCGGTTGACTTAAAATATCCGGCATGATATTTATATACAAGTAGCGTATAATTACTTTTATATTAAATATTAGCAGTTGCTGAATAAACTTTATTAGGCAAAACTCAATCCGGTGAAGATTGCCGCACCGCCAGCACTGTTGCAAAAGTCCCGTATTATTCAGGATAAACCTTACGATAATAATATCTGCTGATAAGATTAAATTAAGGAGGTTTAAGAGCAGTGTCAAAATATGAAAAGTATATTACCCGCAAAGCGGCAACTCTGGCAGGAGTAGGATCTGACGGCGTAGTCAGGTTTGAAGTACCCAAGACCGATAAAATTCCTCCGACCAGCGCCTCCACCACCGGCCCCCGTTTGATTTTTTCGAACGATGTGGTAAAAGAAGCCAAAAGCAAAATTGAGTACGGCTGGATAATGGGCGATACGACCTTGCTGACCGATAAAGGCAACTATGGTGCTCACAAGCATGAATATGCTGAAATCTTCCTGTTTTACGGCAACGACCCCGGTGATTCGGCCTACCTGGGCGCCGAGGGCGAGTTCTGGCTGGGCGAGGGCGCCGATACGGAAAAAATTAAATTCAATACTTCTTGCAGCGTCTATGTTCCGGCCGGCGTGGCCCATTTCCCGTTGTTCTTCAGAAATGTAAAAACACCGGTGATGATGGGTGTGGTCGTGCCTGAAGTGGGTGACTTTAGAATGACCTCGGTAGCGCGTCCTTAACAATTTCTTGGTTTAGAAAAGCCGGGGTAGAGCCGAGTTGGGCCCCCGGCTTTTTTTATTGTCATAAATCTGCATTCCGGACGCTTCGGTAACGACTATCGAGGTTTCCTGCTTGACAGGAAAGACCTGAAATCAAACTATTTCGGACGGATAGGGCAGATCTGTTTGAGCCCTGCCTTAATCGCAGGCATGATTTAGTCACAAAACACGGATTGAC